>NZ_JBRUGW010000013.1:0-47928 GCF_053206505.1 Streptococcus fryi
CGAAACTTTGACAACTTTAAAAGAAGGATTTTGATTGCCTTGAACATCAAAAAGGAGAGAACCAATCTGATTCTCTCCAGATGTTAGCTTTTCATCTACCCACTACAGTTGACAAAGAGCCGATATTACTCTAACTTCTTTTGACATATTACTGATTCGCCCAATCTGCTGGATAAGTGACATAGATAGATCGAGCTTTACCATTAACAGAGAATTTGATATCACTGTCTTAATTCACCAAATGTTTCATTGTATTAAACTAATATAATTAGATTTTAGCGACACCAGAAAAACTCATCTTTAATAATAGAATCATCTTATAATCTCTAAAAACTAAACTCCAACACAATTCTTAGAGGATAAATTGTTCAAAAAGGAATATGTAAGCTCCTAAGTAAAGGATTAACAGAATAAAACTAGAAAGTTACACTGTCACATCATTTTACAATACAAGAATTTACTTAATGAGCGATGTTGAGTGCACTGGTCGATTGTCTTTTTCTGGATAAATGTGGGCAATCGCTTGGTTGACTGCTATCGGTGCTTCGCCAAAACCAGTGGCAATCAAATCAACTTTTCCAAGATAATCAGCTGCATCACCAACAGCATAAACACCTGGCATAGTTGTTTCAAAAGTTGATGATACCAGAATATTTGTCCGTTTGCTCTCCAAATCCCAGTTTTTCAAATTTTTATTAGAGGTCGCAAATCCGAAGCTCACAATAATGCTATCAAAAGGAACTTCTATCTGCTCTTCAGACTTGACTTTTTGTAACACCAAGCTCGTTGCCTTATCACCCTCTCCCTTCAATTCATAAGGAATAAAAGGTGTCAAAATATCCACTGTAGAAGCTTTCAAAGCATCAACACTATGCTCATGAGCTCTAAAAGCCTCACGACGATGGGCTATGGTCACTTTTTTAGCAATCTTTTCAAGAGCAAGTGCCCAATCCACTGCGGAATCACCACCACCACATATCAAAACTTCCTGACCAGCAAACTGATCAAGCTGACGAACATTGTAGTAAAGATTATTATCAGAATAAATAGCCTCCCCCTCAATTCCCAAAGGACGCGGTGAAAAAGCCCCGTTTCCACAAGCAATGATAATGGACCGAGATAGATGCTGTCTCTTGGTTGTCTCAAGAATAAAGATACCATCTTTGCGACTAAAAGACGTGACTTCTTCTTTCAGACAAATGGTTGTGCTCTCTTCAAAACGTTCTAACTGCTTGATGAGATTTGCCGTCAAATCAGCTCCAGAAATCTCTGGAATAGCAGGAATATCATAAATCATTTTCTCAGGGTAGAGAATAGCAGGCTGTCCCCCCAACTCTGACAAGCTCTCAATCACTTTCACCGTCATACCACGTAATCCAGCATAAAAAGCCGTAAAGAGACCAACAGGCCCCCCGCCAATGATCGTGATATCATAAATTTTCTTATCCATTTCTTCTCCTAGATGTCCTCTCCGTCAAGCTCACTCTTGATTTTAGCTAATAAGGCAGTCTCTTCATCTGATAAGGCATAATGCTCCAACAAATCTGGTCGTCGCTGATAGGTCTTTTTTAAACTTTCTTCCAAACGCCATCGACGAATATTCTCATGATGACCACTCATCAACACCTCTGGTACAAGCATGCCACGAAAATCATAGGGACGTGTGTACTGAGGGTATTCAAGCAGGCCCGATGAAAAACTATCATCTTGATGGCTTGCTTCTTTACCAATCACTTCTGGAATCAAGCGTACAGTAGCATCCACCATAGTCATGGCAGCCAGTTCACCACCTGTCAGGACAAAATCTCCAAGAGATACTTCATCTGTCACCAAGGTCTTGATACGCTCATCATATCCTTCATAGTGCCCACAAATGAAAATCAACTCTTCTTCTTGTGCCAATTCCTCAGCCAAATTCTGATCAAAACGACGACCCGCTGGGTCTAACAAGATAATACGCGGCTTTTTAGCTGCAATTTTATCAATCGTATCAAAAATCGGTTGGGCTCTTAGCAACATGCCTTGTCCACCACCATAAGGCTCATCATCGACATGCCTTGCTTTTTCTGCATTTTCTCTAAAATTATGGTAGTTAATCTCCAAAATCCCCTTGTCTTTAGCTTTACCGACAATCGAATGTTCCAACGGCGCAAACATTTCTGGAAATAATGTCAAAATATCAATCTTCATCATCCAAACCTTCTAGAACATCAACATCAACACGATTATTAGGGATATCAACCTTTAACACAACAGGTGGAATATAAGGCAAGAGTAAATCACGCTTACCTTTTTTACGCTGTACTACCCATACATCATTGGCTCCTGGTTGTAAAATTTCCTTAATTTGACCGATTAAAACATCCTCTTCATAGACATCAAGCCCAATAATTTCATGATAGTAAAACTCATCTTCTTCTAAATCTGATAAATTTTCTTCAGCGATTTTCAAGGTATGTTCTTTATACTTTTCGACATCATTAATATGGTACATTCCCTTAAATTTGATAATATCAAAATTCTTTTGTTTACGGTGACTCGCAATTTCAACATCCATAACAAACTGATCTTTACTATCAAAAAGAGCAAGGACACTCCCTTTTTTAAAGCGTTCATCTGCAAAGTCAGTCACTGATAAAACACGTAATTCACCTTGCAAACCTTGAGTATTTACAATCTTTCCAACATTAAAATATGTCATATTCTCTCCATTCCATAATCACTCTT
The DNA here is from genome assembly GCF_053206505.1 of Streptococcus fryi. Classification (NCBI taxonomy): domain Bacteria; kingdom Bacillati; phylum Bacillota; class Bacilli; order Lactobacillales; family Streptococcaceae; genus Streptococcus; species Streptococcus fryi. The sequence continues at coordinate 2,728 of NZ_JBRUGW010000013.1, forward strand.
TCATATTTTACCATGATGAGCTTGTTTTCTCAATCAAGGAAAATACTTTCCTCAGAAAACATGAAAAAAGTAGTGGTTAGCCACTACTTTTCATCAATAACAAGTCTCACTTTTTTACCTTGAGTTGGAACCGAATACACAATCGTTCTTATCGCCGTAATTGTGCGACCTTTTTTCCCGATAACTCGGCCAATATCTTGAGCATCTAAGTCAAGATGATATTCAAGAAACTCAGGCGTATCTTCAATCTTTATAGTAAATGTGTCTGGTTGTGACAACAACGGTTTCACAATAGCGATAATAAGATTTTCAATCGTGTCCATAGGCTAAATTATTTTGAGAATTTTTGCTCGTGGAATTTCTTCATAATTCCAGCTTTTGAAAGAATGTTGCGAACAGTGTCAGATGGTTGTGCACCTTTTGACAACCAGTCAAGAACGCGATCTTCTTTAACAGTGATTTGGTTTTCAGTAACAAGTGGATTGTATGTTCCAACTGTTTCGATAAAACGTCCATCACGTGGTGCACGTGAATCAGCTACGTTGATACGATAGAAAGGTTTTTTCTTAGAACCCATACGAGTTAAACGGATTTTTACTGCCATTTTTAATAATCTCTTTTCTCTTATTTTTTGAAATGGTGATAATATCAGCACTTCACTTTATCTATTATAGCATATTCTCAAAAGGTGTCAAGAAAAAATCTTGACACCTTTTGATTTTTTTAAAAGAAATCTTTTAATAGACTTCCCCCGTAAATCCAAAAATAACTGTAAGCTACAATTGATATGGGTTTGGTTAAGATGATAATAATAATAAATTTGCGATAAGTCATCTTAGTAAGACCTGTCACCATAACCAAAATATCTGCTGGGCTAACTGGTGATAACATATTTAAGATGAAAAAGCGTTCATATGTTGGACTCGATAATTTTTCTTCATAAACAGCCAACTGTTTATCTTTTACAAAAAGAAGAATAAAAGCTCTACCATATTTCTTTGTTAACGCAAATAAAATCACAGAACCAATCAGAATTCCAATATAATTCAAGAGAAAGCCTAAAATTGGTCCAAAAGCCATAAAACCAACTACTGTGGTAATCCCACCAGGAATGATTGGAACAACCACTTGGAAAATTTGCACCAAGAAAAAAATAATTGAACCTAAAAGTAACTGTTCTTTAATCATCTCAGCCAGTGCTTCTGGATTATGGAGTACATCTATCCCTCTCACCAAGTAAATCACTAAGAAAATTGATAAAACAATAGATAGAACACCCATAATTTGAAAACGTTTTTTCCATGCGTGATAACGCTCTTTTGGGCTTTTTCTACTCATAACGCAAAGCCTCTATTGGATCAAGTTTACTTGCCTTGCTGGCTGGTAAAAGACCAAAGACTATACCAATCACCGCTGAGAATAAAATACTAACAAGCGCTACATCTAATGAAATCAAGGCTTTAAAATCTGGAGCTGCGCTAGTAATAATTTTAGCTACACCAAAAGCTAAACTCAATCCAATAGCACCACCCAACATCGTTAATACCATAGCTTCAATCAAAAATTGTGTCAGAATATTACGACGTGTTGCCCCAAGTGCCTTTCTTAAACCGATTTCACGTGTCCGTTCTGTTACTGATACCAACATAATGTTCATTACACCGATACCACCTACTAGAAGAGAAATACCAGCAATCGAACCTATAATAGTAGTCATAATCCCAAACTCTTGGTTAATCATATCCAAAGTGTTGGTCAAATCAAACATAGTATACTCACCCTCTTTAAGATGAGATAATTCTGTCAATCTCATTGCAGCTTGATTGCCTAAATCAGATACTTGTAAAACATCTTCCACATGGATATACAGTGCATTATTAGCAGGCATATTAAACTCTGCTCCTAGCTGAACGTTTGTCATGATTGCATTACCTTCCGATTGAAAACCATACATGGATGAACCAGCATTAGGATCTTCGTAAATACCAACAACGAGATAGGATTTAGCACCGACCGAGACAACCTGATTTAGCGCAGCATCATTACTACCAAATAATTTGATAGCTAAGTTTGTGTCCAACATGATGATACGAGCAAAATTTTGGTAATCACTTTTAGTAAACAGACGTCCTGCTATAACCTTATATTTCTTAACGTCAAAATAAGTTTTATTAACTCCAGTAATATTAACGTTTTCAGCATCTTTTCGTCCAAAGCTAACCGTAGCTGTCGTACTATTAGTTATATAATAGCTATCAATACCATCAATCTCAGTGACAATTTGCTCCAACCATTCTTCTTTAGCCTCTGGTGCTTCATAACTAGGTGCCTCGAAAGAACCAAAAAATTCTTCTGTTTCCTCAGTTTTAGGTTGGTAATACAGTTGAACATTTTGTTGGTCTGATGTAAAACTCTCTGTGACACTAGCTTTCAATCCGTTTCCCAATGCCATGATTAAGACAACAGAAGCAACACCAATGATAATCCCCAACATGGTCAAAAATGACCGCATTTTATGCCCTAAGATAGCTTTTAGGGCGAATTTCCAATTTTCCATACTTCCCCCTAATCAATCACAACGTGATCTGTGGTATCAGTAGTCATCTCACCATCTCGAATGACAATACGTCTCGTAGCATAAGCAGCGATTTCAGGTTCATGCGTCACCATAATAATCGTTTTGCCTTCCTCATTAAGCTGAGTGAGAAGCTCCATAATTTGATTGCCTGTCTTAGTATCCAAGGCCCCTGTTGGCTCATCTGCTAAAATAATCGATGGGTTATTGACCAAGGCTCTAGCAATAGCAACACGCTGCTTTTGACCACCTGACAACTCTGAAGGTAAATGGTTCATCCGTTCCAGTAGTTCTACTTTCTCTAAAAATTGTTGTGCTAAATCACGTCGCTTAGAGACACCCATACCTGCATAAATCAAAGGTAATTCTACATTTTCCTTAGCTGTTAACTTGGCTAAAAGGAAGAATTGCTGAAAGACAAAACCGATTTCTTCATTACGAATATGGGCTAATTCTTTTTCAGAAACTTCTTCTACCGACTTTCCTGCCAAATCATATGTTCCTTCAGAAGGACGATCCAACAAGCCAATAATGTTCATTAAGGTTGATTTACCTGATCCTGACGGACCCATGATAGCAACAAATTCACCTTCATAAACCGTCAAATCAATACCTTTAAGCACCTGTAACTGCTGATCACCATTGCGGTAGCTTTTGGTAATTCCCTTAAGCCTAATGAGCTCTTTTTTTGTAGTCATTAGCAGCACCTCGTTTTCTATTGTTTCTCAGCATCCGTTTCCGACAAGTCTGTTCCCATATCATCAAAGGATTGCACATCTTTTAATTTTTGACCTTCTTTAAAGTCATCTTTAGGCATAGTGATAACCTGTTTTCCTGCTTCAAGACCTGATAAAATCTCCTGATTAATGGCATCTGCACTGCCTAATGTGACTTCTACACGATTAATTTTGTGACTTGCTTTATCATATACCCAAACAAAATGCTTGTCACCATCCGGAACAACAGCTGTCACAGGAACAAGGAGACTCTTCTTATCATTAACTACTTCAACTGATACTGTTGAACCTTGTCTTAATTCACCTAAATCACTGGTAATATCAATCTTATATTCATATGACGCAGCTCCAGTTGATGCTCCTCCTTCTCCAGAAGTTCCTTGGCTTGGATAGTTAGACACATAACTGATAGTTCCTGACCATTCTTTATCCGGATAGACTTTAGAGGTTAGTTTCACGACTTGTCCCACCTTAACATTGGCAAGATCATACTCTGTCAAACTCCCTTTAACTTGTAATTGCCCTTGACTCGTCACATGAACTAGGGTTTGACTTTGTTTAGCAGAAGGGTCAATGGTTGTGTTCGCTTCAACAACTGTTCCATCGACATCACTTAAAACCATCGTTTGATTCAAGCCTTCTTGTGCCTTATTAATAGCTAATTGCGCATCCGCTTGAGCATCATAAAGATCTTGCATTTGGTCATTATAAGTCGCTTGATCTTGTGCAGACGGCTGAACAGTCGTTGTCGTTTCTTCCCCTGTTTCCTCATCAAAACTTGTCGTTGTTGTCGGTAGATTACCATAGTTATAGAGGTGATTAATTTGACGATTAACTTTGTTTAAAGCTCGCACAGCCTGATCGTAAGTTGCCTGAGCATTAGTCGTATCATATTGGACTAATTGCTGCCCCTTAGTCACTTGATCCCCCACTTTAACAGTCAAGGAGAAATATTGGCTTTGATTACTATCGTAATAAACATATTGTTCTGACAAGGCATGGACTGTGCCAGATAGTAAAGTCGATGACGATAATGACCCTTCAACAACCTCACTGCTCGTTAGAGGCATATCATCTAATATCTCACCTGTTCCTTGGCTACCTTTGAAAAAATAGGCTGAACTCACACCCCAGATGATTAAAGACAGGGCAACAAGCCCTGATAAGATGAGAGCAATAAGCTTTTTCTTGGAAGAAAGCGTTTTAGATTGACGTGACATAAGCTACTCCTTTTGATTGTTTTTTTGTATCATTTTCATATTACAATTATAGACATTGTCCTTTTTATTGTCAAGAAAAAGGAGTAACCTTCCTATAATTATAATGACTTAACTATAGACTTATAAAGCAAGGCTGGACTTTTGCCCAACCTCTCAACTTCATTAACGAATTAACTCTTTACACTTTGATTGAAAATTATGATGATAATAGCATCATAAAGATTATTTCCTATATAGACAAGACCAATCTCGTCAAAGGAATAGGCATTCAACCTGTCGTGGTTTCCTTATAATATTTGCAGTAAGACTGGACAGGACAAACATTACATTTGGGATTTTTGGCTAAACAATGGTAGCGGCCAAAGAAGATTAAACGATGATGCGTTTGCACCCAATCTTTTTTGGGGATTTTTTTCATTAAATCCATCTCAATTTCTGCCACATCTGCGTCTTTGGCAGAGATATTGAGGCGTTTAGATACTCTTGAAACATGAGTATCCACAGCAATAGTTGGAATATGATAAATCTCTCCAAGAACAACATTAGCTGTCTTATGACCAACACCCGGTAAACTTTCCAGTTCTTTGTGGGTCTTAGGTACCTGACCATCAAAGCGCTCCAAAATACCTTGTGCTGTCAAGACGATATTCTTTGCCTTATTTTTATAAAGACCGATATTGCGTATAATCCCTTCAACATCTTCGATATTTGCAGCTGCTAAATCCTCAATCTCAGGATAACGTGCCCAAAGATTTGGTGTTACTTTATTCACTGCCTTATCTGTTGTTTGGGCAGACAAAATCACTGCCACAAGCAGTTGAAAAGGAGTTTCATAGTCTAACTCTGCCTTAGCATCAGGGAACATTTCGCCAATAATCCCCAAAACCGTTCTTAAACGTTCTCTTCCTATTCTCATCAATCACTCCAAATTGAAAATGCTGCCTCAGCAAATTCCTTCGAAACATCTAGCGTCTTGGTTTGAGAATTTTCCCTCTGAAGACGTTTCTCCTCAACCTGCCTCAATGTTTTTATTCCCTCATTATGCCAATTACGAAGAATGGCGCCAATGTAGTTTAAGTTCAATTTACGATTTAGTACAGCTACCTTCAATGCTTCCTTGATTAACTCAATCGGTGTGCCGTCTTCAGTTCGTTTTTGCAAATCCTCAATCTCGATAGGCGTTAACAAACGTCCAAATTCGCCCTCAAAGGCATTGACTAATTCCTTAAAGGCATTTGGAACAGCTGGTGGTGTTTGAGGTTGTGGTGCCAAAAGGTCATCTAATTTCTGTAAAGCTGGACTAGCATCAAAGATAACCTCCATATCACCAGCCAGTTCAATCGTTTTTACTTGTAGCAATTCCTTAGCTGTTAATTGTGAAATCGAACGATTGACCTCTGATAAGTCCTTGCCAATAGCCTTAGCAATCTGACTAGGTGCCATTTCATCAATTTTAGTCGTATTTTGCAAATAGAGAAATTGCCAAACCAAGAAATCATCACTGTTATCAAAAATCTCATGATAATGGAAAAACAAACTACTTGGTAAGACCAGATAGCCTTTTTGATACTGCTCAAAAAAAGTCATGTCCACTATACCTCCTCTCATTAGACAGCAAGTCTAACATAGTCAACAAGTATCTCTTTATTACACTTGTATAGAAAAAGGCTCTTCATTTATAATACTATTCGTCATATTATAAACGAGAGAGCCAGATTGTATCTTGCTTTTAATAATGCATTAAAACCTTGTAGTCATAGTCACCAATGGCTTCACGCCCATTAAGTTCATCCAACTCAATAAGGAAAGCACAACCAGCAACGACACCTCCTAAGCGCTCAATCATCTCAATCGTCGCTTTGACTGTACCTCCTGTTGCCAATAAATCATCAACAATAAGGACACGTTGTCCAGGTTTAATAGCATCAGCATGCATCGTTAAAGTATCTACACCATACTCCTTTTCATAATCTGCTGAAATTACTTCACGTGGTAACTTGCCTGGTTTACGGACTGGTGCAAAGCCAATTCCTAACTCGAAAGCAACTGGACAACCAACGATGAAGCCACGCGCTTCAGGTCCAACAATCATGTCAATTTGCTTATTAGTCGCATATTGCACAATTTCACGAATAGCATAACTATAAGCATTACCATCAGCCATCAAAGGACTGATATCACGAAACTCAATACCCTCTTTTGGGTAATCTTTAATAGTAGCAATATATTGTGTTAAATCCATATAACGTCTTTTTTAGTCTCCCATTGAATAGTTTTACTCTTTATTATATCATTTAAGCGAAGAGATGTCACAAATTTTAATCACATTCATTAACTAGTTGATTAACCGGTTAAGTTTTGTTATAATAAACAAATCAACAAAAGGAGAACGAAATGAATAAGAAAAAATCAATAGCCTTAGCTAGTGTCAGCCTACTCTGTAGCTTAGCATTACTAGGATGTCAATCAACACTTAATAAAGGCAACGAAAACACTAAAAAAACTGATCCAAAAGTTAGTCAACCAACAGACAAAAAAGACAATCACGATAAGCAAGAGATGGTTTACGTTGTCGCAGCTCTTTCCGAAGATGGTTACACCTTAATCGAGGGTGACCACGAACATTTTGAAACAGGGACTGTTCCTTATGATGCTTATTTCTTAGAGGATACTTTAAACAAGGACAAAGACTATAAGTTAGACATGTCTGACGTGCTCTATCAAGTCAAAACAGGTTATATTATCAAGGTCAATGATAAGGTCTATTATCACCCTAAAGAAAAAGGACTAGGAATTGTCACGCTTAAAGAAGCACGCCAATTAACGAAAAATAACCCACACGAAGAACATGATGACCATTCAGATGAGAATAAAAAAGGAAAAGGGGTCGCAGGCATCGACCATCCAACAAGCGATGGTTTCCTATTCACTGATGAAAAACAAATCAGTGGTAAAACCGATCAAGGTCTCATCATAGAACATGATGGCCACCAGCACTTTGTTTTTTATAGCGATTTGAAAGGTAGTAAATGGGAATACCTCATTCCAACAACGGTGACAGATAGCCCAAAGCCGATGACTAGCCATGCTAGCTCTTCTCAAACACACGACAACTACCAATTTAACCCTGCAGATATTGTCAGCGAAGATGCTCTTGGCTATACTGTTCGCCATGGCGACCACTTTCACTATATTCTCAAAAATAAGGTTTCAGCAGCTGTTCACAATCTTACAGCTCCTTCTGTAACAGGAACTAGCCAACCTAATATCACATTAGTAACAAAGCCCGAAAACACAATTCCCTCTACAAAAGGAATCGCAGGTATTGACTATCCCACAAGTGACGGTTTTCTTTTTGACGGGTCAGGTGTCATAGGCACAAATACCATTGGATTACTGGTTAACCATGGCGGACATATCCACGTTTTACCAAAAGAGGCTATCGCTAGCTCGCGTTGGGCTTTCTTATTAAACACTGAAACAGCTAAACCTAGCACCTCAACACCATCTACTCATAGCAGCAAACCAACTGAAACGCCAGAAGAAACGCCTACAATACCTAACTCAAAAATGCCATCACCATCGTCAGAATTGCCTGAAGTGATGAAAAAACGAGCTATTTTGGCAAAAGCTTTAAATATTGATCCAAATCGCTTGATGCTTATTGATACACCTCAAGGGAAGGCTTTTCTCTACCCTCATGAAGATCATCAACACGCCATTCTGTTGACAGATATCGATGATAATCGCATCTTTGAAACACCTGAAGAAATTGCACGTAAGGTCGAGTATATCTCTAAGGTCTATGGTGTCCCAAAAGAAGCCATCAAGGTCTCTGATACCACCTTTGCTTTCAATGACCCAAGTCATGAATTTGATCCAACCCATGTTCACCCTTATATCATTTTCAGACATATGCTCGTCATTCCTCCAGTCACTGGCGATCCAGAAACAGACTTTGAAGCTGAACTACTAGCCGTTTCAAAACGCACTGGTATTTCACCAAATAAATTGATTATTCGTGATGGCAAATTTGTCATCCCGCACGATGAGCACGACCATTTACTAAACATTCAGGCTGTAGATGGTATTGAACCTTATCTTGCTAATAAACTACCAAATATCACGGGTCCCTACCAGCAGGGAGATTTTGACAAAAATGCTGTTGAATCTGAGAGCTTACGCTTAAAAACTCTAGCAGCTGAACGTTTTGGCGAAGACAGCAAGGAATATCGTCGTATCGTCAGAACATTGAATGCTTTTAATCAAGACTTAAACGAATTAGTGACGAACTCAACAAAAGGCTACTTAGCCATGTTAGGACAATTCGAAAAACAATACCTACTCAACGAGGAAACAGATCAAGCCGATTCTGCCTTGACCGAGCGATACAACAAAGTCTTAGAGATGATTCGTGACTATGATTTCCAAAAATTACCAGTAACTAGCCAAGATATGATTGATCGCTTAAATAAAGCAAGCCAGGAAAAAGATTTACAAGCAATGGCTAATCTGCAACATATACTTGAGCAGATGACAACATTCAAATCACGAGCACAAATTACTAGTATGGAATACATTGACCACTTGCTCAGCCATGTAGAGAAAACTTATGTCCCTGAACAGCTACAAGAAGAACTAGCGCAACTTCTTTTGGAGACTTTCACGACTAATTTAGGAAGTGGTAAACGCTCACTACTAGACTTATCACTACCACTCATTGAACTTAAAATTGCACTTCAAGAGGCTAAAGAAGCTAATCAAACCTATCCTATCAGTCAGAGTGAGGCTTATCAAGGCTTAAAAGACAGTCAAGATTTCATCAACTCATTTGTTGAAGAAGTACGCGGCTTATTTACAGGTGACATGACATTCCCTGACAAAGTCACAGTGACTGACAGTTCAAGGACAAATCAAACGACTGAGGCTTATCATAAGGTTATTGACCTATTAAAAGGCATGAATGTTTCAAAAACAGGACTTAGCCAAGAAGAGTGGATGACTATGATCAATGAAGCAAGTCTTTCTAATGAACCTTATGCATTGGCTAACATTGAGCATACCCTCTTAGAGCTTAAAAAATTCCAAGATCGTCCTGGTATCACAAAAATGGAATACTTGAATCATCTCATTCAGGAATGGGATAATCCTTACCTAACTCCACAGACAAGAGATGTTTTAGCTCAAACCATTAATCGTACTTATCGTTCAGTCATTCGACGTGAAGCTATTGACAACCCTGACCTTTTAGCTAAGGAACTCATTCAGATGAGTTTACAAACAGCCAAAGACCGTCAAGCCAACAAGACCTATCCTGTTGAAGACCTATCAGCCTACAAAGAGTTCGTGGACAATCGTCCAATCATTGACAACTTCTTAGGCGAAGTCCGTGATTTCTTGAGTAAAGATTTCAATCTGCCTGACCATCTCAAAGTAAGCGAAACAGATGCTGCCGCTACGACTCTTTCTATGACAGAAACAGATGCAGATAACAAAGAAGGTTCAGAAATCTCTACTTCTGATAAGATAGCCGACAATACTACTTCCAACAGTGAACCTTCAGAGGAGGAAACCAACTCATCAAACAATGAGGTCAATACAGAGAACACAGCTGATCGCTCAAACGAAGATAAGGTTGATGAATCTGTAGAGAGTGAAGCTAATAGTGTAGCAGATAGTTCAGTAGCGCCAGAGTAAATCATGAGTTTTCTCTCGCAGGCTTAAACATTTGCCTCATTATTGCTTAATCATAACTAAAAAGCCCTTTCCTATCACAGCATTTTAAGCTGTAACTAGGAAAAGGCTTTTACTATTCTTCCCAAGAAAGCCCACGTGCTGTAAAGAAGGACTTTGCCTCCTCAACATAAGGAAACTCTCGGTGTTTTTGTTCTAAATAAGGAGCATCATGTGTATGGAGGACACCAGTTTCAAGAAGCTCTTGATAGAGGTCAAGATAAGGTAAACCGCTAGCTTTAGCTAGCTCCATTTCTTTATCACTGTCAAATGCCACTTTTCTAAAGTCAATGTGATCAATCTTGCCATCATTTAGGGTTAAAATAGTGTACTGGGCTCTTAAATCAAGCTTTAGCTTCGACCAAGCAAAATAAGGTTGACCAATAGAGCCAGGATTGATAATCAACTGCCCATGACTAGAATAGCGCAACAGCTGTTGATGAGTATGCCCATAAATAAAGACATCAACGTCTTGATTAGTACATAACTGATCAAAGACATCTTGTGAGGCATGAGGCAACAAATCACGACCATGCGGTTTATCAGGTAAGTGATGGGTTAATTGAAAAATAAGCCCCTCACGCTCTAACACCGCTTTTCGTTGCAACTTCTTAGCATAGTCTAAGAAAGGCTGCTCAGAAACCTCCATCAGATATTGAACCAATCGAGCAAAGTAAATATCAGGATGATAAGTACGATTAAACCGACCACGCAAAATACCAGAGATAAAAGCTTCCCAATTCCCACGAATCATCACTGTTAGGGGAAGTTGGTAGAGCTTATCTAACAAACGATGGTCTGCCGGCCCAGGCAAAAACGTATCCCCAAGTAGCCAATACTCATCAACCTGTTCCTGACGAGCATCTGCCAACACAGCATCAAGCGCTGTGGCATTACCATGAATATCCGATAAAAGAGCAATTTTCTGCATGGTTAAACCTTTCTATACTTCGATACACCATATCTGCTCACCAAAACGGCTGTCAGATGAGTGGCAAAGAGACTTCCAATAAAGACCAGACGATTAGTCACATAAGGAGCGAGACCTAAAGGCAACAAGAGCCAAAAACCTATTTCAACATAGGCAACATGACTGAAATAGTAAAGACGACTCCAATCGCGTAAAAAAGTCCACGACTTATTTTTAAACCAAGGAGTTTGTATACTCCAAACGACCAAACAAGCCGTCCAAGGCACGAGGCTAAGAAAGAAATTCTTATCTTGACCTTGATGATGAAAAATCAGAAAGGCCTCTCCTGCAAAACAGAGAGTCGTCAATATCCAGACCAGATAAAACCTCTTAGATAAGCACCAACGACTTCTGCTATACCATAGAAAAAAGCCTAGCCAAACAAAGATTGGAGCGTAAAAGAAACCATTGCGAGTCGTGAAAAACATTGACTGATACAACCAAAAGAATTGCCCTAAAAGGCTATCCTCTAAAAAAGCAGTGTAGGTTTCAAGACTACCTATCAGGTACAAGACTAAGGAAATCATTCCTGACACAAGAAACCCCAACCGACGACGAAGCGCAGTCACTAACAGTAAGGCCTGTAAAAAAGCAGGAATATACCACAACTGATAAGACAAGCCTGTATAAGCTAGTCCAACAATAAGTGCTAAGGGGAGATACCACAAGGAAATGCCTAAACCAAAATAGACAAGTATCGCATAAGGCAAATAGAGTAAACTCCACTTGAGGTAATCTGGGACTTGTTTTGACACGTAAGCTCCTATTCCCTCACCATCAGTTTGCCAACGTTTAGCAAGGAAAAACGACGCAATAACCATAAAATAGGGCACAACCATTCGGCTAAAGATACTTTTCTGGATAAAATGCCAACTATCTTGGTCAAATACCCTGCGACAGTGTAGTAAAATCACCAAAATGGCACCGATATACTGCAAGAGACTAATCATGTTCTTATTTGGTGTCTCTTCTGTCATATCACTCCTCCTCAGAAGCTAAATAATCCTGTACGGCTTGATAGATTTCTTGCGGGCGACCAAGTGCCATCAATTCCTGAAAAGCGACTAAATCCTTTAACTCTTGATAAATACGGCTATTCTCAATCTGCTGATGTGGGGCATCCTTGACAGGTGTCATGATACCGTCAGCAATCGTGACAAAGCCTAATTCTTCAAAAATTTGTATCATTTTGACCAATAAAATGCTGTTAATATGGACAAACTGGGCTAACTCCTTAAACTTATGGCGAATGTCTATCTCTGGAAACTGCTGAATCGTCTTATACAGTTTGGCAAATTGCTCACGCTTGCCATAACCACACAGGTAAAAATTATCTTTAATCGTATTTTTAAAATAGACCGCTTCGAGGTCACGGTTCTTAAAGAGTTGACTCAGTTCTGCCAGTGAATTAGGAACAGTCTCAACGACTAAAATCGAGCTTGGACGCTCATCAACAGGCAAGGTCATAACCTTTGGTAAAGTTGCAGATTTAGCACGAACATCAAAGAGCTGAATCCCCTCAACACGCGCATCTTCTAACATAAGTTGAATAGTTGTCGCGCCATTCCATTGATTGACCGATAAACTAACAGCTAGTTCCAATCCTTGTGCTTGCTGAAACTCCTGCAACAAATGCCCCTTATTAAAGGCTATCACATCACACTCAACACCATCTTGATTGATTTTCAATTTAAGATGGGCACTATTTTGCCCCATTGTCCGAGCCATCGCCACCTTAATCTCTTCAAGGAGAAAGACGGGTTTTTTATGGTTCATCCCAAAAGGAGCCAGTTTATTTAAACTTTTCAGGGTCTCCAAACTCAGTTCACCAAGATTTAGTCTGCCATCAATCTGTAAATCAGGTTTTTCAGGCTTTTCTAGCCCCCTATCAATCAAGTACTGAGCTAAATCAGCCCTTAGTCTGTCAAGATTGTCGACAGGTAAGGTCATTCCCGCAGCACCACTATGCCCACCAAAAGCATCAAAGAGCTCTTTTGAGGCAGTCATAGCCTCAAACAAATTCACATTTGGTAGACTTCTACCACTACCTTTGGCCTTGCCGTCTTTGATATCCAACACGATAACTGGTTGCCCCAGTTGTTCTAATAAACGCCCAGCGACAATACCTAGCACACCTGGATGCCAACCCTCACTTGCAAGCACCTGAACAGGTGATGTCCTATCAACCATTAACAAGGCCTCATCATAGATGGTCTGCACCAGTTCTTTACGTTCGTCATTTTTATCCTGAATCATCCTAGCAATGTGGCTAGCTTCTTCATCATCAAATCCTGTCAATAGCTCAATAGCTGGATTGGGATCATCTAATCGCCCAAGGGCATTCAGTTGTGGTGCAATGGTAAAACCGATGGTTTCCTCTGTAACGTCACTAGTTGATAGACCTGCTTTGACTAGCAGTTCCTGAAGACCGAAACGCTCCGTCTGCTGCAAGATTTGCAAGCCAGCCTTGACCATGACTCTATTTTCATCAGTGAGGCTAACCATATCAGCAATAGTGCCAATCGCAACCAAGTCAAGTAAATCTGTTGGTAATTCTCCCAATAAAGCCCAAGCCAGCTTAAATGCCACACCACAACCCGCAAGATAAGGAAAGGGGTACTCTGTATCAGGATGCTCTGGATGAATAATAGCATAAGCTTCAGGTAACTGTGCCGGCAAGCCATGGTGATCTGTCACAATAACATCAACGCCAACAGTTTTAGCGTAAGCAAGAGCCTCATGCCCTGATACCCCATTATCAACTGTAACAATCAGACTAATCTTCTGCTGCTCAATAAAATACTGATAAACACTCCGATTAGGACCATAGCCATCTGTGAAACGATTGGGCAAATAAACCTCAACATCCGCCCCTAACATTTCCAAAGTTTCTTTGACAATGGACGCTGATGTCATGCCATCCGCATCATAGTCACCATAAACCAAAATCCGCTCGCCAGAGGCAATCGCCATATTGATACGCTCCACAGCGATAGCCATATCATGTAGCAAAAATGGATCATGTAATTGTGACAAATCCGCCTTTAAAAAAGCCTCTAGTTTCTCTGGACTATCAATCCCTCTCCCATAAGCTAAATGGGCAACCTCTGCTTTCAAGCCTAGCTGTTTAGCTATTGCCAAGTAAGCCTCATCAGCCACAGCCTCTGTCATGTGCCACTTATACTTAGCAGAAATCATTTATAATTAAACACCTTTCTAGCTAAAAAATCAGACACTCTTGGAAATAGAGTATAACTCTTATGAGCAAGATGAAGTAACCAAGGCATATTGAGTTCACGTTTGTTTTTACCCATAACAGCGATAATCTTTCTTGCTACTTCTTCAGGTTGAAGCATAAATTGTGAGATTGACTTAACATAAGTCCCATCAGGGTCTGCTTGATCAAAGAATTTGGTTTGAATTGGTCCTGGATTAACCGTTGTCACAAAGACATTGTCACCTGCTAACTCAAGTCGTAAGGCATTTGAAAAGCCAATGATGGCAAACTTACTAGCTGAATAAACAGTGGACTTTGCTGTCGCCATCAAGCCTGCCATACTTGCAATCGTAATGATATGGCCTTGACCTCGTTTTTTCATTCGTATGCCGACCAATCTGGCAAAGTGCATACTAGCCAAGGTATTGACCCTCAGCATCTCTTCTGTATCGTCAAAGCTGAATTGATCGAATGCCTTAAATTCACCATAGCCAGCATTATTGACAAAAACATCTATCTGCCCATATCGCTTATAAATCTCATCTACTATAGTAGAAATAGCTTGATTATCTTGCAAATCAATACCAAATACATCAACATTTGCAAGATTGTGATAACAGGCTCTCAAAGTCTCTTGATGTCTTCCCAGCATAATCAGTTTATCTGTCTTTGGCAGCTGTCTCACCATTTCTTGTGCCAAACCACCACTACCACCTGTGATTACTATTACTCTCTGTGTCATATCTCTATTATATCCAAATCATTTACTACATAGACATTTTCAAAAATGTCCATCGCATCTCGCTTGAGACGACTGATATCCTTTGCCATAAAACGTGGGCTGATATGGTTCAGCAACAAGCGTTTGGCATTAGCCTCTTTTGCCACTTCTGCCGCCTGAATATTCGTTGAATGGCCATGTTTGCGTGCAATACGCTCATCACCTTTACCATACGTAGACTCATGGACAATGACATCAGCTCCCAGACCTAAGCGAACGCTAGCATTGGTCTTACGCGTGTCACCAAGAATCGTGATAACCTTACCCTTACGTGGCTCAGACAAGTAGTCCTTAGCAACAATCTTACGACCATCTTCTAGAACCACATCTTCACCGCGTTTAACCTTACCAAAAAGTGGACCAAAGGGAACTCCTGCAGCAATCAAGGCTTCCGAATCCAAGGTCCCTTCTAAATCTTTTTGAATCACACGATAACCAACACAGAAAACACTATGGTCAAGTTTTTCAGCATAAACCATGAATTTATCTGTCTCTAGCAATTTACCTAAGCTGTTCTCATCAAACTCATGGTAAGTGATACGATAAGGTAAACGCGTTCCTGTAATACGTAGTGTTGTCGTGATAAAAGACTGAAGACCGACAGGCCCATAAATATCCAAGTCCGTCTGCTCCTCATTGGCCTGAAAAGCGCGACTGGATAAAAAACCTGGCAAACCTAAAATATGATCGCCATGCAAATGGGTAATAAAAATCTTCTGTACCTTGCGTGGTTTAATCGTTGTCTCTAAAATGCGATTTTGTGTTCCTTCGCCACAATCAAAGAGCCACACCTGATTGATTTCGTCAAGTAATTTCAGTGCTAAACTCGACACATTTCTTGACTTTGACGGCTGACCAGCACCCGTTCCTAAAAATTGAATTTCCATAACACATACTTTCTATTCGTTCATTGATAACAGGCATCTCTTTAGCTTTCAATAGTAATGATTAACTGCCGTTCTTGCCATTGAAAATAAGATTGTCCATGATATCTTTTTGAGACCTCTAAAGCCTCATCAATGTTGTAACTCTTAATACGGACAAGATTGCTACTAACAGCAATACTTGTCAGGGGATAATCTGAATCCAGAGCATCTGTCCACGCCACATCTTCAAAACCTACCGGAAACATTTTGATGGTTTCCTTTTGATGATAAATCATGTAATGAGGAAAAATTTGAGCCAGTTCAATCAATGTCTCCGTAGTGACAGGATAGTCTTCTTGACCAAAAACGTGTGCGACCTCATCTGCCGATTCATAAACAAAACCATAAGCCTTTCCAGACAAGTTGAGACGAACAAAGGGAAATACCTCCTCACTAAAACGAGGAGTTGACTGAAAAAGCTTAAATGCTTGACTTAGTTCTAAATAATAGTCTGTCGCTTTTTGAGGCGATTGTTTTTGATACAGCTCTGCAAAATAAGCGTTTATCACACTTGGAGGTGGCGTTAACCAACGTCTTGCTTCTTCAGGTGTTAACTGTGCCAAATGATATGCCAAATAACCTTGATCAAGACTGGTAAAGCCACCATACTTAAGGGCTAAATCGATATCAGTCATCATAAAAAGCCTCCAGACGCCATTTATTTTCAGGAGCGATATAACCCGTCAAGTGCAAGTCTTCTTCCCAGTCCGTTTCTAAAAGCATCAAGTCTAACATATCATAAACCTTGTGCAAGTCTTCTGGCTTAATTTTAACACTAAAGGGAACAAACAAGTCCTTGATAAAGTCCACTAACAACTCTCGTAAAGCCAACCGAGCATCTGCTGTCTTGGCAGATACTTGCCCATGTGGAAATAAAGTGGGTTCAAAGCTATTCGCCTTATCTAACTTGTTATAAAGGGTTAAACGCGGTATGTCTAACATATCTAATTCTGCTAAAAGGTCTAAAACCACTTCTTCATGTGCTTGATGATTGGAATCGCTGGCATCAATGACATGGACCAACATATCAACGTGACGGCTTTCTTCAAGCGTGGACTTGAATGCAGCAACCAATTCTGTTGGTAAATCCTGAATGAATCCTACTGTATCAGTCAAGGTTACCTTGAAACGACCATCAAGGTAGATTTGTTTGGTGGTAGCGTCAAGAGTTGCAAATAACTCATCAGCTTCGTACTGGCTCTTGTCAGTCAGGGCATTCATAATCGTTGATTTACCGGTATTAGTATAGCCAATCAAACCAATTTTAAAGGC
Organism: Streptococcus fryi; assembly: GCF_053206505.1. Taxonomy (NCBI): domain Bacteria; kingdom Bacillati; phylum Bacillota; class Bacilli; order Lactobacillales; family Streptococcaceae; genus Streptococcus; species Streptococcus fryi. Next base: position 20,159 of record NZ_JBRUGW010000013.1, read on the forward strand.
TTTAGAATGGATACGACGGTCTCGAATTGTCTGACGATTGGCTTCGACCTGTTTCAACTGGCGTTCGATATCGGTAATCTGATGACGAATGCTCCGACGGTTCAACTCCAACTGACTCTCACCAGGACCACGACTACCAATTCCCCCGGCTTGACGACTGAGCATAATCCCCTGACCAACAAGTCTTGGTAACATGTATTTTAACTGCGCCAGATGAACCTGCAGCTTACCTTCATGACTTCTTGCCCTCATAGCAAAAATATCTAAAATCAACTGCATACGGTCAATGACTTTAATACCCAAAATCGTTTCAAGGTTACTATTCTGACGGGCTGTCAAACGGTTATTGACAATCACCGTGTCAATCTCTTCACCGTCGACTACAGCTTTCAATTCATCAAGTTTCCCAGAACCGACAAAGGTTTTACTGTCATAACGGTCGCGTTTTTGGGTATAGCTTGCAATCACATCAGCACCAGCTGTTCGTGCCAATCCCTCTAATTCAGCCATAGACATAGACATATTAGCCGTGTTCTGCAATTCAACACCTAATAAGAGGACACGCTCTGTTTTTACTTGGGTTTCAATCATATCAGATACCCCTTTTCTAACTTCTCTATCCTTTCTATTATACCATAGGAAAAAGTAAATGTCAGATTGGGATTGTCTCTGTCAATATCTATTCACCTACTCAAATCCCAGTTCACTAAGACTATTTTGGCTGTCCAAATTCACCAAGGCTACTTCATTGTAATCAAGTAAGTTACTTGGTAAATTTGTCCGTTCAAACCATCTTAGTTCAGCGATTTTATCAACCTCTCCGATTTGAATATCACAATTAGCCCAATCTGTCACATCTAAGACGAAGTAAAAATAATAATAGCAATCGTCTGCCGTTTGACGATGAAGAATGGTAAACAATTTGAGTTGCGTCTTATCAACAGTGATACGACACTCTTCCCAAGCCTCTCTTATCACTGCTTGTGTGAGTGATTCGCCTTTTTCGACATGACCACTGACAGCAAAATCATAGTAACCATCCATAAAACCTGTATTCTGCCTCTTTTGCAGTAGAATACTATCGTCTTTCTTGATCACTAAAAATACCGCACTTTTTGTTTTAAACCGCATAAACAAACTCCTTTTTTAATTGACTACAAGGCTTTACCAAGTATTTCTTCTAGCAGATTTTGATAATTGCTCTGCCTTGCTGAGTACAACTGGCTTGCCCCCAAGGTTTTTAAGCAAGTCAAGGCTTTTTCCATTCGTGATTGTCCCTCAACTAGTTGACCACTTTTCATCTCGTAAGCCCCCAAAACCATTTGATACTCTAGACGCTCATACAAATAACGCTCATCCATAGACCAACTTGCCAGTAACTCGAGATAGATTTTGACTACAGTAAGTTCGTCTCTATCCAAGAAAACCGATATGGCGTTAATCAGTAAGGCAATTCTAACCTTTTTATTCTCCTCTGAGCTACCGAAAAAAGCTGTTTTTTGAACCAACTCTCTCACTAAGACATCAAGAACTGGGGTTGATATAGCCGACATACTATTACCAAAAATCACTAACTCTCGCTTGCCCCAGTGCTCAATACCAAATAAGTAATCCGTCATGTCCCTGACTTCAGCCTCCTCAATCTGTCCACCTCGTAAAGCTACCATAAAGGAACGTATCATAATCGCATTGTAATAATATTTTTTCTGACTGGTCTGCTTGTAATTAGTCATCTCTTGAGTCAAGTATCCTTGTAAGACTTGACGGTTATCTTCATAGTAGGCACTACTGATCTTTGCCAGTAATTGCTCCGTCTCTGTAGCACGTTCCTTTGCTAAGACCCCGTAAAATTCCTCAATACTGACATCTAACTGCTCCAATAATTGAAAAAAGCGTGATAAGGAGATATCAGACTCACCCCTTTCAAATTTAGATAAGAATGATATAGACAGATAATCTCCTGCCACATCTTTTAAGGTTAGTCGCTTTGAGATGCGAATCTGTTTAAATAACTCACCCATTTTAGCTAGCTCTATCATTTTTCCTCCTTACCAAGATAGTCTATCCTATCATTTCACTGATTAACATCTAGACAGTTGTTATATGCTGTAGAAATTCTCCTTTGAGAACGATGTCCCTAAATGGTAAGAGGCTGGGTATCATCTCCCAGCCTTTACTTTATTTATCTATTTGTTTACTGACAAATCGCTTGATTAAACCTTCAAATCCAGTATCCGCTAATTCAGCGTCTAACTCAGTATGAAGATCCCTTCTCAAGACTTCTTTTTCAGTCTCAGTGATAGGTTGACCAGCCTCATTATACCAGACATTGTTAACAACTGTGATTGACATAGTAGTCACCTTTACCCAAACATTATGGGCTTCCTTTCTATAAGACTATTATAGGCTAAAACTAACTTATGCCTAAAAAATTGTCATATAGTGGAATAATGATTAACTGAAAATTAAATCAGTCAATTCTTGAGCTGTAATTGGACCAAAATAAGTTCCTAAATCAAGACTTGCTAAATGGTCAAAAACATCCTCTTCCACCATACGAATCCCAACAAGTGCATTTTCAACGTCACGAATATTCCCCTTGCCAAAGAAATCCCCATAAATACGACAAGACGCAATACGACCTTTGACAATATCCAAGTGAATATCAACCGTCCCTATTGTAAAACGACCGTCTCGATGGTAGCTATACTGTGGCGAATTGCCATAATTCCATTCCCAATTTTTATACTTGTCTGCAACTAGCTTATCAATGCCAGCCCAGTCTTCTTCAGTCAAGACATAACGCTTGGCTTGGTCAATATGGTCAATACCAAGCAACCGACACGTCATCAGATTTTTAAACTCATCTGTGGTGATATGACGGTATTCTTCTGATAAATGTTCTCGGATAGAGCCAACACGCGCACGAACCGACTGAATTCCTTTTGATTCAATCTTTTTGCGGTTAGGATTAAGCACCTGTTCCATAGCATCATAGTCCACATCTAATAAAAGGGAATAACCACCATAAACACGACCATTGGCAATCGTCATGGCTGCTCCTGAAACCTTTTTACCATCAATAACAAGGTCATTACGGCCAGTCTGTTCAACCCCTTTCGCCCCTAAATCACGCAGTGCCTCAATGGCAGGAGCATAAGCACGTTTAAAGTCGCCAAATACACCTGTATCATTGATCAGGTAACATACATTGACAGCCCCTGAATCAACATAAACAGCACCACCACCCGTATCGCGACGGACAAGTAAAATATTGTTTTCTTTCAGATAAGGTTCATTGATTTCTACAACAGCATTTTGAAATTTACCAATCTCAACCTTGGGGTCACAATAATAGGGAAAAAGAATGTCATCATCTAAGAACAGATGTTGCTGAACATATACTTGCATCGCTAAGGCGACAGCCCCATCAGTCACATAATGACCATCACGAATAGGTTCGATAAGATACATATATTTCTCCTTTAGTATAAATTTTAGACTAATTGGTTTTTTGCTTGGGCAATCAACTCTGAAATATGCCCACTGAGTTGAACAGTCTGTTGACGAATTGCCTGTGGAATGCGATAGTGTTTACGGTTCATGGTAACAAATAAAGCATCAGGATTTTCAGCCACGCGTTTTTGGAAAGGATGTTTGATAAATTGCGGAGTTGTATGTCCGACACCGATTTCTAGATACAATACCTTACCTGTTTCATGCTCATCTAAAAAATCATAGTAACGTTTTTCTTGAGCATGAAAATCCGCATCTTCGACCATGCCTTTTTCTTCATTACGTTTATTGATTTCAAACGGGGCACCACATTTAGGACAATGGGGAACCATCTCAGTTGGGATTTTCATATCTTTTTGCTGACTAATCATTTGACGAATGAGAGCATCGTCTTTGTAGGTTTGTTGGTGACAGTGCTGACTACATTGCCACAAACCATATTCCCCTTGAATATGAAAGACTTTATCCAAATCATAGTCAGCTACTGCAAAGGCATTATCAGCATTAGTTGTGATAATATGATAATCCTTGGTTTTTAGGATGTCTAGCAAGTTGACATAGGAAGCCCCTACGGGTTGATCCAAATAATTCAAAGCTACAAAACGACTCTGAAAAGCCCAATATTCTTCCCAATCTTCAAAATCATACAGACTGGCCTGCAACATATCTAATAATTGATATTTTTCAATAAAATCTGGGAAGGCATCTTCAAATCGTGAACCGATATAGGTAAAGCCGTCTGCTGCTGACATCCCGGCCCCAATGCCGACTACAACGGCATCAGCTTCTGCAATTAACTCAGCTAGACGTTCCCCTTCTGTTAAGCCTTCTTGGCTATAAGCTGTCCAAATGGTCATGCTTTCTCCTTATTCTAATAACTCACACATCAAGACTTTTTTAGTAAGTCCGCATATAAAAGCTCATCCTCTGGCGTATAAAGACAGAAAATGACCGTCAATTCAATTGGATTGGTTGCTAAAAAATGGCGTACCGTTTCAACGGAGATACGACTAGCCATATCCTTTGGAAAACCAAATTCACCTGTTGATAAACACGGAAAAGCAATGCTTGACACACCATCCTTCTTAGCCTGATTCAAACAAGATAGATAAGCTTGCTTTAAAAGACCTTGTCTAAGAGGCGAAACGGGTTTCCCTTTGGGAATAAATGGTCCAACTGTATGGTAAATCTGCCTTGCGGGCAAATGATAAGCATCTGTTACCTTGACTTGCCCCACAGGTTCCTTATGCCCTTGCTGTAACATCACCTGATGACAAGCTTGACGTAATCTAGCACCAGCAAAGGTGTGAATAGCATTATCCAGACAAGCATGATTAGGGATAAAGCACCCTAACAGTTCACTGTTTGCTGCATTGACAAGGGCGTCTACTCTTAGCTTTATCATATCTCCCTTGTAAATCAAGATATGTTCAAACGCCGTAGGCTCGCAAGCTGATAAATCAACCACATCTGACGCGTTTTTTCTACTCAGATAACTGTCCTCTAATGTTAGGTAAGCCTCTGTGAGTGTTTCTACTTGTCTCTGATTGATAAGGCCACGCCATTGCCGTTCAAGGTCTTCAAGTGCCACATCATCACTAACTTGATCATCTAGGTATTCAATTAAGTTTTTTAGTAAGACTTTGTCGTTCATTAAGCATCTTCAAGTGCTTCAAAAGCTACCACATCAACATCAGTCAATTTCACCACCCAATGCTCATCAGCTTTTTCAGAGTTAAGAAGCGTTGGCGTATCCTGTGCGGCCAAATTACGTTCAACCACGCGACCTGCAATTGGGGAAAGCACACTCATGACTGTTTTTGATGCTTCTAGGTTCAAAATAACCCCATCCACATCAAGTACATCAGTATCTGTAAACTCCACGTAACCAACTGTCCCGATATCGTCTTGTAATTCTGGTGTCATCGAAATAGTGTAAAGATCTCCTTCTTTTTCAACCCAAAGATAATTTGCAAATTTTTTCATGTTATTCTCCTTTTAATTTTAAATGTCTAATGGTAATTGTGATAATAATTCTAGGGATTTCATACGATTGTCAAATCCAGCAACAAGCGGAATGAGTAAGAGTTCATCAGGTTGACAAGCGTTTATCCAAGGTTGTAATTGATACATAATATCTTCTTTTGTGCCAACTAGTAGTCGTTGACGATTGTGTCTTACCCGTTCTCTCTCCTCATCAGTAAACTTATACGACATAGCCGTCTCAAGACTAGGAAAAGCCTTAAACTCATTAAAAGCTTGATTGCCAAGCATCCACACATCCAAAGATTTAGCCAAATATTCAGCTTCTTCACTGGTATCAGCAATAGCCACAAATACGGCTAACATCATATGAGGAGGTGTTAGAGCACCAGATGGTTTATAAGATTGTCTATAAGCATCAGCAACTGATTTACCTAATACTGTCGGTTCTTGTACAATGTAGGGAAATACACCATAAGTGTAGCCAAGTCCCATTTTACCTGCCAAAGTCGCTGTTTTAATCCCCATACTTAACAACCACATCGGTGGACTGTCTGTAACATTAGGATTGGCAACTGGTTCTACCGTACTGTTATTGAGATATGTTGCGACTTCTGATAAGACCTTCTCGTAATCTTCGGAGTGATGAATACTGTTCATCGCTGTGTTGACCAGAGGCGTACCTAAGGAATTGCCAAGTCCTATATCCACACGATTTGGGAAGAGTGCTTCAAGCGTTTTAATGGTTTCAGCCAGTTTTAGACTACTATAATGAAGTGCCATGATACCACCTGAACCAATACGAATCCTAGTCGTCTGATTAAGCAAATGCATCATCATCAACTCTGGATGACTAATCGTTAGAGCATGAACATTGTGGTGCTCTGCAACCCAGAAACGATGAAAACCTAAAGCCTCTGCTTTTTGTGCTAAAGCAACTATCTCTTGAAAAGCTTGAGCAGGTGTTGCACCTTCATCTAAAAGACCATAATCTAAAATACTAAGTTTCATTTGTCCTCCTTGTAATTCACTTCAAGGTCACGAAACAATTGACGAGACTCTGCTGGCAAGGACTCCCCATAATCCATCAACGGTACAATATCCTTAAAAGAAGCCTCTGGAATGGCTAATTCCTCTAAATCCTGTAATTTGATTTTGAAACTAATCTCGTCTTCTCGCCCCTCCGACAATTTCTCAACCAAATCCGGATCAACAATAAAGGGCGTTGACGCACCAACAAAATCTGAATATTTTAGAGCCTCCAAGGCCTTTTCGGGTGTATTGATACCACCTGTCGCCATGACTAATAAGCGTCCTTTGAAATGATCATGAACAACCTGGTTAACATAAGCATTAAAGTACTTACCTGGACCACGCACCTTATTGAGATACACATCATGTCCCCAACTCGCAATAGCTAGATAGTCAATATGGCTCACTTCCAAAGCCCAATCCATAAACTGTAAAAAATCTTCTATGGCGTAGCCAATCTGACTACCTCGCGTTTCTTCAGGAGTCCCCCTAAAACCAAGAATAAAATCTGCATGCGCTTCTCTATCAATCACTTCCTGAACAGCCTTCAAAACGCGAAGTCCAAATCGAGAGCGATTCTCTAAGTTTTGAGGGCCGTAGCTATCAGTTCTTTGATTTGAAAATGTCGAAAAAAAGGTTTGAATCAGCAAGCGTTGAGCTGACGACACCTCAACCCCATCAAATCCTGCTTGAATGGCACGTCTTGTCGCTTGAGCATAATCATCAACCAAACCATCCAACTGTTCAGATGTCAAAGCCTTAACGTCATGTGCAATCGGCGACTGAAGTGTCATCGGACTGGGACCATAAACAACATTATCACGATGAATGGCATGCGTTGCAAAGCGACCTGCATGGGTTAGCTGTAGGATGGCCTTAGCTCCCTGTGATTTCATAGCTTTAGCCAAATTTGACAAGCCCTCAATCATCCTATCCTCAGAAACGTTAAAACCAAACTCAAAGAGTTGGCCATTAGGATTGACATAAGCCGCACCTGTAATTTGTAAGGGGGCTGATTTGGCACGACGCCTTGCATAAGCTAAATCCGCAGAACTTACCGAACCATCTTTATGTGAAGAATTGGTCACCATTGGTGACAATACAAAACGATTGGCTAAGGTCGTCTTACCTGTCACATCTAAAGGAACAAACAATGGCTTAAAATGCTCTTTCACCATGACATAACCTCCTGATTACGCTTAATCATTTCCTGATAAAACGGATTGTAGGCTTCGATATCAGAATGACCCAACTGATAAGAATCAAGGGCTTTTGCATATCTTGACAGAACCTCTAGCAACCGCTCACAGATTTCAGCAACAGTCCATTCTCTACCATATACTTCAGACAATGTTGTCATTGATTCTGGCCAAACCTCTGGATAAAAACTCTTGGTTTCCTCTCCCTTCTTAGCCTCAGCGTAAAAATCACGAATCAAACGACCACGTTTTTCTTGATTACCGTTAACGCTAAGATAAATGGATACTAACACACCATCCTTAATCCGTCGTTGTGCCAACCCAGCTATTTTTTGACCATCGACGCTCAAATCATAATCCCCTGGGCAGTAAGAATGACTAATTTCATAAGCCTCAATCTCTTGTGGGCTATCCCAGAACAGTTCAGAAATCAGCGTCATCATCACATCATAGCCATCATTGATAGACAAAGGAGACTCTTTTTGAGAAAAAATGAGCGAAAAATTCAAAACCCCTTCATCAGCAACAACAGCCAAACCACCAATATTTCTCACAACAGGATAATAACCTTGTTGTTCCAAAATCTTTAAACCATCCTCCAAATATGGTAAACGCTTATCCACCATACCTAAAATAACGGTCTCACTCATCGGCCAGATATGCAACAACAAGCGCTCTGGTTTATCGCTGATGTCTCTTAAAAAAACATCACTCCAAACAAAAGGACTTAAACGATCAGCGTTCTCAAAATCACTGTCCTTAAACACATGCACCACTTTATTTTTTAAAAATGTCGCTAAAACGGACAAGGTATCACTTCCTTTCTGTACGTTTTGACACTACTACTATTTTACACAATCTTTATGAAAGATACAACTTGATATATTGATTGTCGCTAATTTTTCAATTGACTAGTCTGCTAAAAAAGTCTCAACTGCCTGTTCAATTTGCTTTTCGAAATCGGGATCAGATATCTGGTAAAAAGAAACTGACATTCGATTCTTAAACCAAGTTAATTGACGCTTTGCAAAACGCCTCGTCTGTTGTTTCAATTTGTCAATTGCCTCTTCCAAAGTCTGCTCTCCTTCAAAATAAGGAAATAGCTCCTTGTATCCAATGCCACGACTGGCTTGTACATGAGGATAATGTTCATAGAGCCATTTAGCCTCATTAAGCAGGCCTTGTTCAAGCATCCTATCCACCCTCTGATTGATACGTTCATAGAGAATTTCACGGTCATCTGTCAAACCTATCAACAGCACCTCATAGTCAGGTTTTGAGTTGTCTAATTCACTTGCAAATTGGTGAAGTTCTAGACCTCTAATGGCCCGCCTACGATTGATCTCTTTGATCTGTAAACCAGCTGAGTCAACCATATCAAATAGAACCTTGTCATCTAGCTGTTCCAATTCAGACCGATATCGGAGTAGTGCTTCTTGATCAACGGAACCACCTAGGTGGTAACCCTCAATCAAGCTTTGCACATACAAACCCGTTCCACCAACAATAATTGGCAATTTCCCAGCTTGACTAAGCTCTTTGATGACGTCCTCAGCCTCTTGAACAAAATCATAAGCCGAGTAAGACTCTGTGACATCGCGTACATCAATCAAATGGTGCCTAGCTGCATTTTGTTCTTCCTGAGTCGCCTTGGCAGTACCAATAGATAATTCCCTGTAGACTTGTTGGCTATCGCCACTGATAATCTCACCATTGTATTTTTGAGCCAGCTTTATCCCTAACGCCGTCTTACCAACCGCTGTAGGTCCCAGAACAAGAATAATCTTTACTTTCATGTTTTTTCCTTGAAATTTAATCTTTTTTTCGTTACTATAATTATAACACAAAGATGGTAAAGGCAAGTTTCACTTGTTTGCCACTATCATCTAGTATCTGTTGCACACAACAGAAATTTATTCAAAAGGAGAATAATCATGTCTAAAAAATTCCAATTCCTTAAAGGTTTGGCTACTGGCGTTGTTGGAACTGCTGCTGCAGTTGCTGGTGCTGTTTTCGCAGTTAAGAAAACAATTATCGACCCAGAAGAAGAAAAGATTGCTTTTATCGAAGAAAACCGTAAAAAAGCAGCTCGTCGCCGTGTATCTCGCTAATCACTAAGAAGAGTAGGCTAGGAAAAAATTCCTAGCCTACTTTTTTTGTTACGTTTATTTTTTAGAAGCAGTTAATACATCAGCCACAATTGGGTCTTTTTCCATTTCTTTCATGAATTGGGCTAAGTTTGGATACTCTGTCCAAGGTTTTGGTGTTTTTACAGACCAGCGTGCCATTACAAAAGCGTAAGCATCTGCAACAGTACGTTTATCTTTATAAACATGTCCCGTGTCACCAATTAAACCATCTAGGAAAGTCATCGCACGATCAATACGAGCATAGGCAGCTTCAACAACTGACTCAAGCGCTTTTGAATCTGATGATACGGTATAACGATTTGGTGAGAACATTGGCCAGAATGCTGGATGGAAGTCACCCGTCAAGAAAGCCATGATTTCATTAAATTCTGATTGGGCATTGACACCTTCATCAGCACCTAAATCGCCCTCTGGATACAAGTCTGCAATATATTGTAAAATAGCATTTGCTTGGGTCACAATGCGGTAATCTGGTACATCGAGAGCCGGAACCATACCAAGAGGATTAACAGCTAAATACTCAGGTGAACCAAGCGTTACTTTCTCAACTTGATAATCTGCACCTGCCCACTCAAGTGCAATCCAACATGCCAAGGCACAAGTACCTGGTGCATAATATAGTTTCATCACGAAAACCTCCATTAGTTTTTCTTTTAGTTTATCATAGTGCTATCATTCTGTCATCTTTTTACTATAATAGACCATCAGAGTTTTCATATGATTGCTATAACTTACCTAATTAAACCGCTTTTCATATTTTTGGTTAAACAACCATTGTAAGTTTATGCTCGGCTTAGGTTGAGCTTCTAAGATTGGTAGTAACATTTCATCTAAATAGACTTGAGCTTCAGATTTATATTTGTCAGCTGTAGAGACTTCATCAGGATAACCCTCAAAATATCTCAAAAACTCCCCTTTTTTATTAAATTCAAAATATTGGTCACTAGACACTATCCACAAATCAAAAGTTGAAGTGTAGATTAAATGATAATCCTCATTTTTTGTAATTGAACCATTCCCATCTGTATCGTAGGTGATACCATCAACCTCAACATTAGGTCCGAAATCAAGATTTTCCAATAAGAGAGCCATTTCTGGATTGGTTCCTTCTTTTCTTGGCAACTGTTTCACATAGTATCCCGCATAGTAAGAAAGATTGTAAGATATATAGAGTTTCCCTATACCAAGTAAGAGAAGAACTATGACAGTTGACACCGTGACTAATATAAGTTTCTGTTTCATTTCCTAATTAAACCGTTTTTCATATTTTTGGTTAAACAACCATTGTAAGTTAATATCGGGTTGCTTTTGTGCTTTTAAAATTGGTGGCAACATTTTATCTAAATAGGCTTGAGCTTCGGCTCTATATTTATCGTCTGTGAGCTGCTTATCTCCAAATTTACTGCTATTTTCATAGTAGGCAAACTGACCATATTCATCAATCGCAAACCAATCATCTTGGTCGTAATTTCTTATAACATATGTACTATCTATAGAATAATAAACTATCCAAATATTCTCTTCACGCAATAAAATCGCTCCATTTCCATCCAAGTCATAATAAACCTCGCTATTTTTAGGCTCATCAATATCATGGAGATGTTCAACAAGAATGGCTAATTCTGGTTTAACCCCCTCTCTTCTCGGCATGTGTTGCACATAATACCCCGCATAGCGTGAGAGGTTATAGCCAATATACAGTTTCCCCATACCAAGTAAGAGGAGAATTATGACAGCTAACACTGTGACTAATATAAGTTTCTTTTTCATTTCCTAATTAAACCGCTTTTCATATTTTTGGTTAAATAACCATTGTAAGTTAATGCTCGGCTTGGGTTGAGCCTCTAAGATTGGTAGAAAAATGTCATCTAAATACAATTGTGCCTCATTTTGATAAACTGAATCTATATGCTTTTGGGTATAGTCACTAGTTAATACATAATATTTAAAGGAACCATCTTTATTAAAGAAATATCGTTTATCATCTTCCCAAATATTTAATTCAAATAAGTCGCTATATGAAACATAATACTTACCGTCCTTTATAATTGTACCATTCCCATCTGTATCATAAGTGATACCATCAACCTCAACATTAGGTCCGAAATCAAGATTTTCCAATAAGAGAGCCATTTCTGGATTGGTTCCTTCTTTTCTTGGCAACTGTTGCACATAGTATCCCGCATAGTAAGAAAGATTGTAAGATATATAGAGTTTAGCTATGCCAAATAGGAGAAGAACTATGACAGTTGATGCTGTGAATAAGATAAACTTCTTTTTCATTTCCTAATTAAACCGCTTTTCATATTTTTGGTTAAACAGCCATTGTAAGTTAATATTAGGTTGCTTTTGTGCTTTTAAAATTGGTGGCAACATTTTATCTAAATAGGCTTGAGCTTCAACTCTATATTTATCGTCTGTGAGCTGCTTATCTCCAAATTTACTGCCACTTTCATAATAGGCAAACTGACCATATTCATCAATTGCAAACCAATCATCTTGGTCATAATTCCTTATAACATATGTATTGTCTATGTAATAGTAGGATATCCAAGTATTCTCTTCACTCAATAAAATCGCTCCATTTCCATCCAAGTCGTAATAAACCTCACTATTTTTAGGCTCATCAATATCATGGAGATGTTCAACAAGAATGGCTAATTCTGGTTTAACCCCCTCCCTTCTCGGCATGTGTTGCACATAATACCCCGCATAGCGTGAGAGGTTATAGCCAATATACAGTTTCCCCATACCAAGTAAGAGGAGAATTATGACAGCTAACACTGTGACTAATATAAGTTTCTTTTTCATTTCCTAATTAAACCGCTTTTCATATTTTTGGTTAAACAACCATTGTAAGTTAATATCGGGTTGCTTTTGTGCTTTTAAAATTGGTGGTAATATTTCATCTAAGTAAGCTTGAGCTTCTGCTTTATAGCTATCATCTGTAAAGACTTCATCAGGATAACCCTCGAAATACCTTATAAATTCACCACTCTTATTAAATTCAAAGTATTTATGAGATGAATCCAACCATAAATCAAATGACGTGGTTGTATAAATGAGATGGTATTCCCCTATTTTATTAATTGAACCATTCCCATCTGTATCATAGGTGATACCGTCAATCTCAATACTTGACACATAATCCACATTTTCTAACAAAATAACAAGCTCTGGATTAGTGCCTTCTTTTCTTGGTAACTGTTGAACATAATAGCCCGCATAATAAGAAAGATTGTAAGATATATAGAGTTTAGCTATGCCAAGTAAGAGAAGAACTATAACAGTTGACACCGTGACTAATATAAGTTTCTGTTTCATTTTCTAATTAAACCGCTTTTCATATTTTTGGTTAAACAACCATTGTAAGTTCATATCAGGTTGCTTTTGTGCTTTTAAAATTAGTGGCAACATTTTATCTAAATAGGCTTGAGCTTCGACTCTATATTTATCATCTGTGAGGTGCTTGCGTCCAAATCGAGACCGACTTTTATAATATGCAAACTGACCATACTCGTCAATCGCAAACCAATCATCTTGGTCGTAATTCCTTATAACATACGTATTGTCTATATAGTAATAAGATATCCAGACATCCTTATCTTTTAATTGAATACTCCCATTTCCATCCAAGTCGTAATAAACCTCACTATTTTTAGGCTCATCAATATCATGGAGATGTTCAACAAGAATGGCTAATTCTGGTTTAACCCCCTCCCTTCTCGGCATGTATTGCACATAATACCCTGCATAACGTGAAAGGTTATAGCCAATATATAGTTTAGCTATACCAAATAAGAGAAGAACTGTAAAACCTGACACTGTGACTAATATAAGTTTCTGTTTCATTTCCTAATTAAACCGCTTTTCATATTTTTGGTCAAATAACCATTGTAAGGTAATGCTCGGCTTGGGTTGAGCCTCTAAGATTGGTAGTAACATTTCATCTAAATAAGCTTGAGCTTCGGCTTTATAGTTATCATCTGTAAAGACTTCATCAGGATAGCCCTCAAAATATCTCAAAAACTCCCCTTTTTTATTAAATTCAAAATATTTGTCACTGGATGTTATCCATAGATCAAATAATTCACCATTTCCTAAATAATAGTCTTTATTTTTTATAATATTCCCATTCCCATCTGTATCATAGGTGATACCGTCAACCTCAACATTAGGTCCGAAATCAAGATTTTCCAACAAAAGAGCCATTTCTGGATTAGTACCTTCTTTTCTTGGTAACTGTTGCACATAATAGCCCGCATAGTAAGAAAGATTGTAAGATATATACAGTTTGGTTATGCCAAATAGGAGGAATAAAATCACAATCAATACTGCAACAAATGGTAATTTTCCTTTCATATTTATCTCTCCTATTTTGATAATTTTTGCTTTTAGGGAATCCCCTTGAATTAATCCTTGATGACTATTTGCAACAACATACTGTCTTCAATTCAAATAAATGAGGTTAGGATGATCTCCTAACCTCTCAATAGCATTATTTCCCAGTAGTCTTACGTTACAAAACAGCTTATAACCGAAAAATACTATGCTGTTTGTGATGGTAAACTTTCACCAATTGCTGCAAGGCGTGCTACAACTTCTTCTTGACTAAGGCCATTCTCTGACACATAGCGATTGCGTGGGTGAACACGGCACTCATGCGAGCAACCACGAAGATACTTAGCTTCATTTTCTTCCGAAGCAAGAATTTGGCGGTTACAGAATGGGTTACCACAATTAACATAACGTTCACATGGTGTTCCATCAAACCAGTCTTTACCAATAACGACTGGATCAACATGGTTAATATCTACTGCAATACGCTCATCAAAGACATACATTTTACCGTCCCAAAGTTCGCCTTGAACTTCTGGATCTTTACCATAGGTTGCAATACCACCATGTAACTGACCGACATCTTTGTACCCTTCACGGACCATCCAACCTGAGAATTTCTCACAACGAACACCACCTGTACAGTATACAACGACACGTTTGTCCATGAATTTTTCCTTATTATCACGTACCCACTGTGGTAATTCACGGAAGTTACGGATATCAGGACGGATTGCCCCACGGAAATGACCGAGATCATACTCATAGTCGTTACGTGTGTCTAAGACAACTGTATTTTCATCAAGAAGGGCTTCTTTAAACTCTTTAGGCGACAAGTAAGCACCTGTTGTCTCAAGTGGGTTAATATCATTATCAAAATCATTATCTTCAAGACCTAGATGGACAATCTCTTTCTTATAACGAACAAACATTTTCTTGAAGGCTTGCTCATCTTCTTCGTCCATCTTGAACCATAGATCTTCCATACCTGGCAATGAATGCACGTAATCCATGTACTTCTGAGTTGTTTCATAATCACCAGAAACTGTTCCGTTGATTCCCTCATCAGCAACAAGGATACGCCCTTTTAAACCGATAGACTTACAGAAGGCTAAATGGTCTGCTGCAAATTGTTCAGCATTTTCGATTGCGACATATTTATAATAGAGCAATACGCGAATTGGTTTTGTCATGTGTTTTCTCCTTAAAATCTTTGCAATAGATTTTGTAAGCTAGAAAATAGCCAACTATAAGAGTATATCGTGAATAGTTCACAAAGGCAAACTTCCGAACTGAAACTTATTGCCAGCGGGTCATGTTCTTATCCACTTTTTGACGATAGGCGTCTTCTAACTCCTGTGGTGAAATCCCAAACGACAAAAGAACGTCATTATAATACATCAGGACATCGACCATTTCCTCAACAAAATGAGCTCTTAGCTCTGGGGTTTGGACGATGGTTTCTGGAGTGGCATTTTTTAAAATGTCAATGACCTCTCCTACTTCACCAAGCATCCACATCAATTTATCTTGACCAGTCGCAAGAGTATTGGGTTGCCATTTGTTCTTGTGTTGCTCATGCATCTGTTTTTGCAAGTCGTGCATCTGTTCAACTGTAAATCTGGACATCTTAATTCTCCTGTCTTTTCAATTAGATAATCTCAGTATAACGTCATTTCCTTTGTTTATCAAGAAAAAATGAGGTTGAGACACAGTCCCTAACCTCTTAATCAATGTAACAATAACTGTTTTAAGTATCCTTATCCAATAGGTCAAAACCCTTTCAAAATAAGGTTTCGACTAACCTAACAAGACTTTTGATGACAAAACAACAGAACGATTTTGTATGAAAGAACGACTGTTGTCACACAACTATCATTTGAAACATCTTACGCTTCTGACAAATCGACTTTAGGCATCTTCTGAAATTCATCTTTCAAGAAAATCACCCCCAAAATAAAGGCTAGTAAGTCAGTCAACGGAAAAGCATAAATAATCCCATCAATTCCAAAAAAACGTGGTAAGAATATCATCAATGGCAATAAAATGCCTACTTGTTTAGTGACTGCTAGAACAGTTCCCTTCTTAGCACGACCTATACCAGGAAAGAACGTTGCTATTGAAATCTGAATCCCATTCAAAAAAACAAGAGATAAAAAAACTCTCATATAGTGAGTCGCAAACGTCAAATAAGTCGGATTGCCTTGCCCGAATAAGCTGATAATCTCTTTAGGAAACAGCTGAAAAATACCAAAGGCCAACAAAGAAATCAGAAAGGATACCTTCAAGACTAAGCCTAAGGTCTGACGGACACGGCCGTATTTTTTAGCCCCGTAATTAAAGCCACAAATCGGTTGAGAGCCCTGTACAATACCAATAATAATGGCTATAAAAATAATATTAACCTTGGTGACAATTCCAGCCGCTGCGATAGCAATATCGCTACCATAAACCGAACTCGCGCCATAGACATTTAATAAATTATTGGCTGTCACCTGAATAATCATATTCGAAAATTGAAATACAAAAGAAGTCATCCCTAAAACAGCAGTGACTTTCAAGGCATCTAACCGAGGGATAAAATCTTTATAGGTAAACCTTACGGACTTAAAACGTTTAAAATAGCCTAGTAACACCATCGCAGAAATCATTTGGCTAATGACTGTTGCCCAAGCAGCACCTGCAATTCCCCAATGAAAAACAAACATAAACAAGCCATCTAATACAATATTCAATAAGGCTCCGACTATTATGGCCATCATGGAATATGTAGCGGAACCATCAGCTCTTACAAGCGGGTTAGTTGCAATGGATAGCAGTAAAAAAGGCAAACCTAGAGCAGTTATACTGGTATAGGTCATGGCATAGGCCAGTATTTGGTCTGTGGCGCCAAAAAAGAGTAATAGCGGCTTTAGACATACGACAACTAGCAAGGATAAGATAACACCTAAAATAACTAGCGTCCCTAAGGCTGACCCTGCAACATATTTTGCACGATCTGGATTTTTTCGACCTAATTCAATATTGAAATTAGCAGCAGCTCCTATCCCCGTCATTAAACCAAGTGCCAAACAAATCGTTGTTAGTGGAAATGCAATATTAGTCGCAGCATTGCCCAAGTAACCGACTCCTCTGCCAATAAAAATTTGGTCAACAATATTGTATAAGGCACTCACCATATTGGCAATAACAGCTGGAACAGCATTTGCAGCAAGTAATTGTGGTATAGGCTTGTAACCTAAAGGATTGGGCGTTACGGATTCAGACATGTCATTTCCCTTCTCTTATCGTTATCTTTTTCTTAGTTAAATAAATAATCTCAGCGAGGCTATTATATAAACTGCTTATCATTTTGTCAAATAGGAAATGCCATGTAAAATCTGGTTTTTTTAAACCATAGTCACTCAGAAGATAATTTCTTTCTTAGTCAAAAGACTAGAAATAATTGAAGCCTCATGAATGATATAGTAAAATAGAAACAGAAAGTATCACATACAGGAGAAACTTATGACAACTCGTAAAAAAATCGTCTCAACTCTTATTATCCTTAGTTTGGCTATACTACTGGCACTATATTTTTATCAAAATAAGAATACAGAAAAACCGGTTCAAAAAGACACAGAAGTACAGCAAGCCAACAATAAAACTAATAATGCTGAACAAGCTAGCTATGAAACACTTATTGAGCCGTTCATCAGTTTGACAAGTGACACATTTGAAGAAGTCATCCAGTCTGATAAGCTAAACATTGTTTATATGGGTAGAGAAACCTGTCCACACTGTCAGGCCTTTGTCCCAAAACTCAATCAGGTCTATCAGAACAATCCTGATTTCACCATTTATTACATCAATACCGACGATAGTCATGACTTAATGATCGCATTTGCTCAAAGCAATAACATCTCAACAGTACCACAATTGATCACCGTCCAACAAGGAAAAGTCATCCGTTCACTTGACATCCAACCGGAAACAAGCACTGATGACATTAGTGACTTTCTAAAAACGTCGCTATAACACTTACAACAGTTAAAAAAGAGATAGGAGCCATATCAAAGTGCACCAATTGTTAGACACGACATCTAACAACTGAGAAACACGCCGATACACCTATCTCTTTTTTATGATAATATCGTCAAACCACAAGGTGATTAACAAGACATTTCAAAACAATCGTCTTATGCTCTAAATTTGACTCATCTGGATCAAGTCTCTAACAAAAGGTGTTTTAGGCCTATTTTTGATTTCATCAACTGTCCCAAACTGCTCAATCTTACCCTTATCTAAAACTAAAATATGTGTCGCTAGCTTGAAGGCCTCTTGAATATCATGCGTAATAAACACAACACTGCAATTGGTTTGACGGTGAATCAATTTGAGATCTTTCTGGAGCTGATATCTGGTGATAGAATCCACAGCACCAAAAGGTTCATCCATCAAAAGAATATTGGGGTGATTCGCATAAGCTCTTGCGATACCAACTCTTTGTTGCTGACCACCTGATAGGTCATCAGGATACCTATCTATCAAATCAATTGAGAGACCAACCAATTGCAAACTCTCTTTGATACGTTTGTCATATTCAGCAGCAGATACTTTCTCTAAACGCAGTACATAGCCGATATTTTCACCAACAGTCATATGAGGAAATAAAGCATTGCCTTGAATGACATAACCAATCTTACGACGAAGCTCGATCAACTCGCTGTGGGTAATCTGTTTTCCCTCAACCAGTACAAGCCCACTATCAGGCATAATTAAGCCATTAATCATCTTCATGATAGTTGTTTTCCCTGAACCTGAACTGCCAACAATACAAAGGAAGTCACCTTTACCAATGGTCAAATTAAAATGATCAATAATAACCGAGTCACCATAATATTTACTGACCTGTTTGTATTCTACTATCTTCTCCATCTACTTTCCTTTCAGCAATCCTCTTTGTGTCAAGAAATCTTTAGCAACCTTTGCTGGACTTTCCTTTGCCACTTCAACTTGATAATTTAATTGAGCCATCGTTTTTTCATCCAAACGGTCTTTAAAGAGTTCAATTGCTTCTTCTAACTCTGGCGACATATCTACCACACCTTCTCTCACCACAACTCCTGCCTTATATGATGGGTAAAAAGCTAAATCATCTTTTAGCACAACAATGTCTGGATTAGCCAATTGACCATCCGTTGTAAATACTGTCATAACATCAATTTGTCCGTCCAAAAGGGCTTGGTATTTCAAACCATTATCCATATCAACAACAGTTTTGAAAGTCATATCATAGGCCTTAGTTAAACCATTAAAGCCATCTTCGCGTTCAAAGAAATCATATTCTGCACCAAAAGTCAGTTGACTTGAAAACTTCGCTAAATCACTAAATGTTTCTAGTTGGTACTGCTCTGCCAAGTCCTTTCTCACACCCAAACCATAAGTGTTATTAAAGCCAAACATTCCCTTCCAAGTCAAATGGTAATCATTCTCATATTGACTAACCAATTCTGGAAACAAGCTCTCACTATAAGCTGCTTCTTCTTTTAAAACAATTTGCCAACCTGTTCCCGTGTATTCTGGGTACAAGTCAAAAGACCCTTTAACAATGGCTGGATGAATATTAGCCGTTCCTCCTCCGACACCATGCGTTACCTTAACATGATAATCTGTCCTATCTTCAATGACCTGCCTTAACATTTCAGACAAAATATAGCTTTCCGTAGTTGGTTTAGAGGCGATGTGTAAGGTGTTTTCTTTTTGGGGCATTTTTTGAAAAAAGAAACATAGTGCAAAAATAGTCAACATGGCATACAAAACAAAGCGTCCCATTTTAAAAGTGGTTTTACTCTGGGTTTTCTCTATAAAACCCAAAATACCATCAATAAGTAATGCCAAAACGGCAATCAAGCCACTCCCCAATAATAAAAGACTCTGATTGTTGGTCGTAATGCCACGATAAATCGCCACCCCCAAGCCGCCTGCACCAACAAAAGAGGCTATACCTGCTAAGGCAATCGTCATGGTAACCATGTTGCGTATAGCCCCGTAAATAACCGGAAAAGCTAAGGGCAACTGCACATTGACAAGTACTTGCCACCTAGTACTTCCCATTGCTTCACTGGCTTCAAGCAGCTTTTTATCAATCCCAGTGATACCTACATAGGTACTTCTTACCATTGGTAACAAAGCATATAATGATAAGGCTATAATCGCCGTCGTATTACCAATCCCTGTCACTGAAATTAAAAAGCCCAACAATGCAATAGAAGGAATAGTATAAAGCACATTAACCAGAGAAATTACAAGCGATGCTAATCTTGGACGCTTAGATATAGCCACACCAATCACAATACCAAATACAGTTGCTAAGGATGAGGCCAAAAAAGTCATCATCACATGTTCTATCACCAAAGTTGTGAAAAAAGAACGATTCTCGTTCAAAAAGGCTAATAATTCAGTCATATCTACTCCAATATCTTATTACTTAACTCATCTAATCACTATTTAGTATAACACGTAATGACTAAAAACGGTTTTTACACCTCTCAATACTACTTAAACAGTCAAAAGTCATTTTATTTTTTGGTTTTGTGCTTTATTTCACAATATAATTCAAGTATAATGATTATGTAGAAATTCAAAATAATAATATATTTTAAGGAGGTTGTTGCAATGGCAACATTTTATGTCCCTGCGGTTAACTTGATTGGTCGTGGTTGTATCAATGAAATTGGTGATTATATCAAGGAATTCGGCTATAAAAAAGCACTCCTAGTGACTGATGAGTATATCCGTTCTAGCGATATTCTACCTAAAATAACAAAACCACTTGATGAAGCAGGTGTTAACTATGTTATTTTCAGTAAAGTTGACCCTAATCCAACTTGTCAAAACGTTTACGATGGTTTAGCGGTTCTTCACGAAAATGAGTGTGATTTTATCATCTCAGCAGGAGGTGGATCTCCACAAGATGCTGCAAGTTGTATCTCCGTAATGGCAACAAATGGCGGTAAACCACAAGACTATGAAGGCTTGCATAAATCTGAAAAGAAAGGTCTTCCTGTTGTGGCTATTAATACTACTGCCGGAACATCTGCTGAAATCACTATCAACTATGTTATCACGGACGAAGAGCGTAAGGTTAAAATGGTAATGGTTGATAAAAATAGCCTTGCTATCATGTCTGTCAATGACCCAGAGTTAATGTTATCTAAACCAGCAGATTTAACGGCTGCAACAGGTATGGATGCCTTAACACATGCCATTGAAGCTCTCGTTACACCAGGTGCTTATGGTGTCACCAAAAAACTCTCAATGGGTGCTATCGAACTCATCAAAGAATACCTACCACGTGCCGTTGCCAACGGACAGGACATCGAAGCACGTGAAGCCATGGTTCATGCCATTTTCCTAGGTGGTATGAGCTTCAACAACGCAGGTCTTGGCTATGTCCATTCAATGGCCCACCAACTTGGTGCTGTTTATAACCTTCCTCACGGCGTTTGCTGTGCCATGATTCTGCCAATTATTGAACGTGAAAATGCCAAACGGGTACCAGCAGCTTTCCGTGACGTTGCTAAAGCACTTGGTTTTGATACTTCAGGAAAATCAGATAGTGAATGTGCTGACTACGCTATCTCAGCAATCGAAACATTATCAGCAACCGTTGGTATCCCTAAAAAATTGACAGAGCTAGACATTAAAGAAGAAGACTTTGATTTTGAATATCTGTCTAAAAATGCCCTAATCGACGCATGTGCCCCAGGTAACCCATTTATGCCAACACTAGAAGAAACCATTGCATTCTATAAAGAACTGTTCTAAACTTTTCAAGATAGCATACTATCAAAAACACAAAAAGCGAACAAAATGACTTTTCTGATACTCAGAAGTCACTCTTGTTCGCTTTTTATCGTTGAAGTCAGGTATTTTAAAGCCTTTGTTGATAATCTTATCTCAAACGTATAATCTCATTATCAACTATTTTAGTCAGCCATCTCTCAACATCTATAACCGATCAAGCAAGCACCCTTACCTAACGGGCTTGCTTTTTTTAATCGTCAAGCCTAAACTATTTTGACGATAGATGCCTAGCAAAGTCTTTAAAGCATTAAACAATAAAACTTTTTTATGACTATCTAAATGAGAAAGAGTTTCTAAGAAAATCTTGGCTGTTTTCAAATCAGCTGCTTTCAAGTCGTCCAGATTATCAATTCCCAAACTGAAAAATAAGTCAAAAAAAGTATCGCTCATCTCTTTTAACTCATGTTTACTATATTCTTTCATCCATTCATTAAAGGTTTTCTGAAGGCTCTGGCTAAGATGCGTCAACTCATCAACTCGAACAAATTGATTATTAGCCGTTTGCCAGTTAAACAAATCATGTTGCAAAATACCTCTTGCTTTACTCTCTAAAATATGGGCTTGAATATCCGAAGCAAGCATTACACCAACAATAGATTCTTTAGGCTTATAGGCTTTTATTTTATGGCGAATCTGTCGATAGCCATCTCGCTCTAATACCTGCTCATGAAGGCCTGGGGAATCAAAGATATAAACTGTTTCAAGATAGTTTTGAAGCGAATTTGGTATAAAACTAGCTGCGTAAACTGCCAAATTACCTCCTTTTGAATGACCCGAAACAGTCAGTTTATGAGGATGACTCGTTAAAAAATGGCTGAGATACTGACAAGCTGAACGTTGGGCAGGAATTTCACTCATATAAGTCATATTAAAATCCTCTTTCCAACCCACAAAGGTCTCATCAGTCCCTCTAAAAATTAACTGATAATAATCAATAACAGGTAAATAAGCCACAACTGCAGCAAATTGTTTCTCAAATAAACTATCAACCTCATTGATGTAGTAACCAAACTGCAAGTCCTGATAGCGGTGACTTAGCAAAACTGACTTTAACAGTGCCACACGATTTTGAGTCATCATAAAACTAGGCACCACTTCTTTAAGGGAAAAGCTTGTACTGCTAATAAGCTCCTTTAAAGGTAAAAAGCGCTGTTTAAGACTTTCCTGCTGAGGTTTTTGTAGAGGCAGATAAGCCAGTTCATTAAGAACTGCAACATCCAATTCATTGACAGGCATATCATCAAATGAAATAGCTCCTGTCTCCTGAACATAATCTAAAATATTAGACATCAGTTACTCTCCTTTTTTAAAAAGCATCTAAAAAGAAGCGTGTCGCCGTTACAATTTTTTCTGGTGCTTCAAGATAAAGCTGATGCGATGTTCCTTTTAAAACAAGACTACTCACATATTCTTTGGAAGCTTTAGCTAGTAAAGATTGCTTTTCTGTTAATAACTGTTTAGGCTGCTCGGATATAATGACCAATGTTGGTGTCTGAAAATCAACACGTGTCAAAACATTACCAAATTGATGGCGAATACTAAGTAGATTAAGGACAATCTCTTCATCTAAAGCCAGATAATAATTGCCATCTTCTCGTTTTTCAAATGATGCTCGTTCAGCTTGCTCTAAGACACTATTCCAATCCTCTGTTTGACGGGCTTGCTCAGCCAAATAGGCTTCCAAATCCTCCAATACCATCATCGACATATGCGTCTTAGCAGCTGTCAACTCCTTATCAAGAGGATAGGCTGTAAAATCTGTGACAGCACCGTCTAGCAAAATCAGACGCTCAATTTTTTTACTTGTCATCGCTAAAATACTGGCTAAATCAGCACCTAATGAAAAACCCATGACAACAACTTTATCTTCATCTACCTGTTCTTCAAACCATCTGACTAAATCCGTCATATCCTCTATATGATAATCTCGATTAGCAGGATGTCCTGGCAATGCTAGATACAGCAATTCAATCCCTTGTTTAAAAAAAGCCTCTTTTAAAGGTAATGTATAGTAGTCATTACTTCCCAATCCATCTAAAAAATATACTTTTGGCATCTTTCACCTCACTAACGCTTTCTATTAAGAATTATATTATCATATTTTACATACAAAGTCAGAAAAACAATTTTCCAATAATAGAAGAAAAACCTAGCCAGGTGCACCTCCCATCTCAAATGAGTGACCTAACTAGGTTTCATCTTATTTCTTCTTGTCCCAATCCCTATGTTTATCAGGATTCCATACAAAACTACCAATTAAACTAAAAATTAGCGTCGCAAGTATCCAAACAATAGCAATCACCATCGCTGGAATGCGTATGAGATACATGAGAGGATTGACCTTACGCCCATCGTTATAAGCTTGATTTTCTTGGTCTAAACGGTCAAAAGAGTCTTGAATACGGCGAGCTACCTCTTCAATGCCTTCGTCATTCATTTTACGAATATCTGAAATATCAATCGCTTCTCCAAAGTTCATATCTACGCGTTCACCCTTTAGGAGATCTGAAAAAGTCATCGGACCTGAATAGGCAGAAGGAACAATTTTGACCTTAGCCATTTTGGCAATGACAGCCACTCCTCCTTTGACATCTTTCGAATAACGGCTGCCACTAGGGAACATAAGCAGAGAGCGATTGCTTTTTTTCAACACGTTAATAGGATAACGAATAGCCTCTGTGCTAGGATTCTCCCTATCAATCGGAAAAGCACCACACATTTTCAGCCACCAGCTTAGCATACGGTTTTTGAACAATTCTTTTTTTGCCATCACGATAAATTGCTTGGGGCGTGCCGCAAAAGCCATGTAGATAGGATCCCACCACGTACGATGAGGAGCAACCAAAATATAATTTTCTGTTTCAGACAGGATTTTGTCACGATTATGGTAATGAGCATTACCGTTAGCGATCCATAGTAGGAATACCACTAACGTTCTTAGATAGGTATAAAACACGTCATTCTCTCCTTATATTTAGCAATGGACTTGCGTCACTAAGATATGGTAATATTATATCATGACTCAAGAATTTTTAAAAGATAAGGAGAGGATCGACCAGCTCTTCTCCACAGATGTGAAAATCATTCAAAATAAAGATGTTTTTAGCTATTCTATTGATAGTGTACTCTTATCACGTTTTCCAAAACTACCAAGTAAGGGCCTTATCATCGACCTTTGTTCTGGAAATGGTGCTGTCGGCTTATTTGCCTCAACACAAACCAAGGCAGATATCATCTTGGTAGAATTACAAGAAAGACTGGCAGATATGGCGAAACGTTCCGTTCAACTGAATCAACTAGAACAACAAGTCTCCGTTATCAATGATGACCTTAAAAATCTGCTTAACCATATCTCGCGTTCTAAGGTCGATCTCATTTTGTGTAATCCACCTTATTTCAAAGCTGAAAATAGTGAAAAAAAGAATCTCAGCGAGCACTATCTACTTGCTAGACATGAAATCACAACCAATCTTGATGAGGTTTGTCAGATTAGTCAACAAGTCCTAAAAAGCAATGGCCGTTTAGCAATGGTTCACCGTCCCGATCGTTTTATTGATATCTTGGACACCCTTAGAAAATACAAACTCGCACCTAAACGCCTACAGTTTATTTATCCCAAAGAAAACAGAGAAGCTAATATGTTACTCATAGAAGCCATCAAAGATGGCTCTCTTGATGGTTTTACCATCCTTCCACCACTCATCGTTCATAAAGATAACGGAGACTATACAGATCATATTTTTGAGATTTATTATGGTAAAAGAGACTAAAAGCTATATGTATGTTGTGAGATGTGCTGATAACACGCTCTATACTGGCTACACAACTGATATTGATAGGCGATTAAAGACTCATAATGCTGGTAAAGGGGCTAAGTACACTAAAACACGCCTTCCAGTTGAACTCATCTATTTTGAATCCTTTGATGATAAATCCTCAGCAATGAAAGCTGAAGCTGCTTTTAAACGTAAAAACAGACAAGCCAAGTTAAAATATATCAACAAGCATGACAACACTTAATTTTGCAAAATCACAACCTAATACAATAACAAATAGTAACAAAAGAGGTCATAGCGTATGGCTAATAAAATGACTCTGAAAAGCTATTTGCAATACGGGAATTGTTGACCCTTTTGTTCAAAAATGAAGAAGGCATTTTCTGCTTACACCACCTAAAAAATAACAACAAACACCCGTGGTGCTAGTTGGTTTCAAAATACTTCAAATTATAAGCTAGTATGAATTGTTCAAGTCTCAATTGTAATCCAGATAGTCCCATAGCCAACGTCTGCTCAATATCAAATAGAGAACAAAGTTCCGCAAAGCGAGTTTCAATTGTCCGTCTCCATGCTAGTAACTGCCTGTCGTTATGCTGCTTTGCACCGGCCATGTTTTGACGCAAGGGCGTCCACAAATGATAGCCTTTATGTCCCAACTTATCTTTTAGCTTCAAAAACCTTAGAGAGGCCAACATTTTTAAGATGTTTTAGTGATTTGGGACAATAATCACGATAACATTGAGAACATATTTGAGTTAATTGTGCTATACTCCATTATAAATGATGGGCTTTTTAGTATACTTTGACATCAACTAGCACCACGGGTTAATTTTATCTGTTGATAATAATGAATCAGGACGAGATTTTTATCAGAAAATTTTTTAGAAAGGACTTCCCATTCAAAAGGATTTCCAATCATTACAGAAACTGAAAACTAAAACAGATTGGAATGAATTTTGGGTAAGTTTTGATAAATGACGAGTGGTTATAGATAATAAGAATACCCCAAAGATTTGTAGGTAGATAATGATTTAGTAAAATAATCAAATAAACTTAAAATCTGGATAGATATTTCCTAAAATGTTGTATAGATTTTAAGCTAATCCTTATCAATCAAAATTTTCCACTCATTTTTTAAAAAATCAACACCGTGACTAGAAATTTTTAGTGCTCTAGAATTATCGCTTTTTTTACTATATTTCTTTTGATGAGTAAATCAAGAACTTCCTTGGCTAGAGAACCTGCAATATGATTTTTACGTTCACTCCAATCAAGACATTTTATGCAAAAGCTTCTTTTTTTATGACGTAATAATTCAATATCAAGGTTAAACTTTTCATAAAAATATCGTTGACCGAGTGGAGTGATGTAAAAGTCTTTTTTATTTTCTTCGATGAAACCTAGTTTGATAAAGGATTCTGTAATGGCAACTCCAAGTTCACCTGCAATATGATCGTAACATGTTCGTGCTTTTTTTAGTTCTTTTTTTCTAAAATGTTGGTTATAACTTTTTACAGGTCGTTCAGGAGAATAGATGCTTAAAGTTTCAAAGATTTTTATTGTAGGGGTATCTTTTATAGAATAGTATCGAAATTTTCCATAAGATTCAACTTTTAATAAGTTAGCTTCTGTCATTAACTTAAGATGGTAGCTGACGGTATGTTGCTTTAAATTGGTATAGGAAGCAATTTCATTTACAGTGTGGGCAGTTCCATCCATAAGTATATCAAGAATTTGTGTACGTGATTCATTAGCTAAAAGTTTTGTAATAGTGAAGACATCTGGACCCATAAAATCTCACGACAAACGCATGAAGAAAACATCGTTTTCAAATAACAGTTTCATAAACTAAGAGTGAATCCTCTGCTATACTAGAGATAGCGGAGGATTTTGTTATGAACGAGATACTAGAATTCTTAATACAT
>NZ_JBRUGW010000014.1:0-46229 GCF_053206505.1 Streptococcus fryi
ATGTTAAGCTGCTACCGTTTTTATGACTTAATTTAGCTGACGGCAAGTCATTTGTTGTTAAGTTGTCAGTTACAGCCGTTTTCTTAATGAGTGTAGGTTTACTTTGCTCTCCATTGACGTTAGCCCATGTTGTCTTTATGATTAAACCATCTTTTTTCCCGATAGTATCTTGAAGCGTCACGCTTGTTTTTTCCTCAGATGTTAAGCTGCTACCGTTTTTATGACTTAATTTAGCTGACGGCAAGTCATTTGTTGTTAAGTTGTCAGTTACAGCCGTTTTCTTAATGAGTGTAGGTTTACTTTGCTCTCCATTGACGTTAGCCCAAGTCGTCTTGATGTTCAAACCGTCTTTCTTCTCGATAGTATCGTAAAGCGTCACGCTTGTTTTTTCTTCTGACGTTAGACCACTACCGTTTTTATGAGTAAGTTTAGCTGACGGCAAGTCATTTGTTGTTAGGTTGTCAGTTACGGCCGTTTTCTTAATGAGTGTAGGTTGACTTTCTCCATTGACGTAAGCCCGTGTTGTCTTTATGATTAAACCATCTTTTTTCTCGATAGTATCTTGAAGCATCACGCTTGGTTTTTCTTCTGACGTTAGGCTGCTACCATTTTGTTTGTGATCGACAGTCTTTGTCACGTAGGCATGGGTAACAACTTGCTGGGTTGCAGGAGTAGTGAGTTCCCACTCTTCCTTATCTGCATTCCAGTTGTAAACGGCCTCTTGTCCTGGGGTTGTGACTGTTTCAGATACCTTGGTGCTTGTTTCTGGGTTAGGCACTGTAGTTTGTTCTTGTCCATCAAGGGTATAGCGTGTTCTTGTGTCGAAGGCTGTGCTTGGTTTTGTCACAGGAGTGTAAGTAACGACAGTTACGGCATCAAGAGGTTGCTCAGTTTGAGTGACTGGTGCGATAGTGACTTGTTTCTTGTCTGCACGGAAGCCTTCTTGTTTCGGAGAAGTGATGGTTTCTCCTTGTGTTTGAGGGGTGTAGGTCTTGTCATGAGTGACAAGGTCAGTATCAACTGTCCAAGTTACTGTAACTACCTCATCTTTGAGAGCTTCAATGCCTTGATAAGTTACAGTATGTGTTGTAGCTACCTCGCTTGTCTCGTGCTTGTGGCGGAGATAGACAGTGATGGTTTGGCTAGGGTTTGTAGCGTCATCTATTCTGTCAAACTGAGTTACCTCAGCACTATTATCCCTAACAATTTCGTAGTTTTCAGGCACACGAGGTGAGAAGGTAACGGTTTGGTCAGAAGTACCCTCAATGGTATAACGATTGACTTCGGCATTATTTTTCTCGCTATCAAGGTAAATAACAGTAATAATTCCAGGGTTTGCAGTGTAGGTTACAGTGAATTTGCTGTCATTCAAGGCAAATTTCCCCGCGTTTGAAGCTTGGACAGCTTCTGCTAGTGTTTGGTGATTATTAACAGTGTAGGTATAGCCATTTCTTGTTAAGTCGCTATCTGATAAGTTAATTGTTTCACCCTCAATACCTTGGGAATGTTTGTCTTCTTTAGCAAGTGCTTCGTCCTTAGTTGTTGGTAACTGTTTATCTGGGTCATTGTTGGAGATGAGATAGGCTACAGTTTCTTTAGCGTAGGTTACGGTGATATCATCATTATTAATTGCTTTTTCAGGAACTTTCACTAAACTGTTGCTATCGTCAGTTGTTTCGACAACACGATAAGTGTTTATCTCTGGGTGTATCACTTCTTTAAAGTTAATCTGATCTTCACGAACCCATGTCACGCTATCTGAATTGATTGGTAACCCAGAATCCGCTAAGCGAATGGATGCATTAGTCTCGATTAGATTACCTTTACCGTCTGTTGCGTAGTAAGTTACTTGGATTGGCGTATTTTCTTTGTTAACATGGTTAAGAATATTTTCGCGATAGCCTAGGACACGCTTGTCAGTTGCCCCGATACCAGAAGTGGTATAAGAGAATTTTTGTTTTGGATCGACTTGCTCGATAATAGCTTTTGTCACTTTTTGAACATGGTCTTTAGCAACGCTTTCCTGCTGTTTATTGATATAGTGGATGGTTTGTGTTACATGTTCTTGGTGAGCGATTCTAACTCTTGGGATATAAAGTACAGTAGCAGATAATTTATCAAGTGTAATGGTGGGTTCGCCATTGATACTGCCAATCTTGTCATAAAGGTTTTTCGAATTACTAGTGACCACAAAAGCATTTGTAAAATCATTGCTATAATTAATGCGACCTCTTGAGATTTCGCTGCCATAGTAGTAGTTGCCAGGACCAAGTGTTAGGCTAGAGTTGTTATCTGATGAGGTGTTGTTGTTAAAGATAACAAGGTATTTATCGTCATTATCTTGTCTTAGCTCAAAGGTGATGATTCCTGAGTTTTCTTGAGCATTGGTGATGGTCATATGAGAGAAAATCTCTTTACCATATTCCGATAAGTGCCATAAAGGTTCATTTTGGCGCAAGCTGATTAAGGATTTGGTAAAGTTGACCGCGTCAGCATTTTCTGAAACAAGATTCCAGTTGATTTTGTTTTTCTCATCACCGGCATTATAGGTATTATGTGAGTTCATCTTGCTTCTTAAGAACTCTTGCCCATGTTGTGAGAAATGAATACCTTGAGAAAGTGCGCTCATTGCTGTTGCGAGTTCGACACGATTCAAATGTTCTTCAGGTGTATCGTTTGGATTGTAGTGTTTGAGAAGGTCGCTTAAAGTCATACCGTCATGTACTTCAACATAGTTTAATTGTTGAGAAGCATTAATCAAACTACGTCCATGCCCACCCATTAGGCTATCAATAAGGGTTTTTAATGCTTCACCGCTCTTATAGCTGCTGTTTCTATTGACAAAGCCTGGAGGGTTTTCATTGTCGTAATGAGAACCTGAGATAGCGTCGCGACCGATGCTATCAAAGAACCCTACTTCGGGTGTTTTTCCAGCGTTAGCAACACTTGATGGATGCTCACCATCTTTGTGTAGGTAATTTCCCATGCTGTTCCAGCCTTCGCCGTATGTTACGATACGTTTGTCAATTTTGTTGATCGCAGCACGGATGGCATTCATCGTATCAGTGTCAAGATCACTCATGGCATCAAAGCGGAAGCCATCCATTCCATATTCAAGAGCCCAGTAAGCAACAGAGTTGACAATATACTGGCGCATCATTTCGGAATTGGTGCGAACAGCGTTACCCACGCCGATATCGTTATTCATTTTACCATCGCCATTTACAGCATAGTAGTATCCTGGCACGGTATATTCAAATGGATTGTTTTGTCCATCATAGAGGTGGTTGTACACAACATCCATGATGATGTTGATTCCAGCGTCATGGAGTTTTTGAACCATTGTTTTGACTTCTTCGATACGATTGGTCGGATTGTCAGGATCAGTGGCATAGGAACCTTCTGGAACATTATAGTTTTTAGGGTCATAGCCCCAGTTTTGTTGATCATCTGCTGAAAATTCAGATGAGATAACATTATTTTTTGGATCTGTTTTTGGTAATTCAGGAACTGTTTGGAAATCGTAGATAGGCATCATTTGAATATACTTAGCCCCAAGGTATTTGAGGTAATCGATGCCTGTTTTTTTGCCGGTTTCAGGGTTGGTTGTCCCTGTTTCAACAAAGCCGAGATAGTTCCCTTTGTTAGTATCACTAACGCCTGAGCTAGGGTCAATTGAGAAATCACGGATATCAACTTCGACGACACTTAGCTCCGTTTTTGAATTGACACGGACATTGTTGGAATTAGTTACTTTACCACCGATTCGGTTAGGATTGACAATGACAGTTCGCTTGCCATTTTTTACTGTCGCTTGAGAATAGGGGTCCTGTATGGTAACAATTTGGTCGTCGCCAGCGTAAAGTTTTGCGATATCTGCGATTGAACTAGTAGAACTGAGTTCCTCTGATTGTCCTTTTGCTGCTGAAGCAGAATTCACGTACTTATCACCTCGTTTTTTCCAAACACCAGGTGATTCTTGGAACCAATCTTCGGTCTTTTGGATGAAGTAAGCTTTAGGGATGGTTAATTTATAATCATAAGCTATAGTTGAAAGATTTAACCCCTCAACTAAATCAGATGTCAATTTAATAGACCATAGTCCAACGGTATTTTTGGTATGATCTGAAGGAGTATAAGACATCCCTCGAGTCATTGCTAAGGTTTTTAAAAGGGGTGCATCTTCAGCTGTAGAGCGATAGATATTGACAGATACTTCCTTTGCAGTAGGGGCCCAAAGGTTAAGTGTTGCTGTTCCATCGTCGTGTAGTGTTGCCCCTAAGTTCCCTGCTGAACCAACGGTTTCAAATTCTCCGCTAGCATTGACGACTTTATCGGTATAGCCGAATTTACGGTCGAATTCATCGGTTTGTACATTTTGGAATTGAGAGTACCAGCCGTTGGCGTTATGGTAAATATCTGTTGCCGTAACGTTGTTAACCCCTGCTGTCATGTTGTCATTGCCGCTAACCTTGTTTGGGTTTTGATCCCAATTGTTACCGTTTGTGATAATGTAATTGAATTTACTGACATCTTTATCAGGGGTTACTGTTAGGGTATGTTTACCATCGTTGCCAGCAACAAGAGGTAAAAAGCGTCCGTTTTCTTTGTAATTGGCGTTATCCCCCCAAACCCAAGCATAGTAATTACTATTATCGCCTTGATTAGGTGTATAGTGGATACGGACATCTTGAGGGGCGTTAACCACTTGGTCAGCACTCAATTTGTCAACCTCTGCGAAGGTAGTATCAGAACTATCAGGACTTATTGTCGTTGTAGAAGGGGTTGCATCAGGTTGCGCATCTTGAGCAAACGTTTGCGATGTCATCATCAATGTGCTCATTGTTAGAACGCTAGCGCCAAATAACCATAGTTTCCCTGATTTCCAGGTTCTAAATCGTGAAACGCGTTGTTCTTTGTCTGGCTTGGGTTTGAACATACTGTTCTCCTTTTTGTTAAAAATATTATATTCATTATGCAACCGTTTTCAAAAAAAGTCAAGTTAAATGATGCGAATTTCTAGATTTTAATTGTCTTTGTTAGGTTAAATCAATTAGTGATTCTATGTTATAATAGCATTAAGTTAGTTGAGGAGGTCAATTGATGCAATTAAGAACATTAGGATTTTGGGGAGCTTATCCTTATAAAGATGCTGGAACAACTAGTTTTTTGTTAACAGGGCAAAATGGCTTTCAGCTATTGATTGATGCTGGTAGTCGTTCGGTTAATGAACTGGAAAAAGTCATATCGCCTTTGGATTTGGATGCTGTTATTATTAGTCATTATCATCCAGACCATGTTGCCGATCTTGGAGTACTCCGTCATTATTTTCAACTCTATCCAAAACACCTCTGGAATCCCAAAGTCTTACCGATTTATGCTCATGATGAAGATTTACTTGCTTTTGAACAGTTATCTATTCCTTCAGTAAGTAAAGGTATCGCCTACCAGACCGACGGTGTTGAAACAATTGGACCATTTGACATTACCTTTATCAAAACAGTTCATCCAGTGCCTTGTTATGCAATGAGAATCCTAGAGCGCGAGACAGGTCAGGTTCTTGTTTTTACGGGAGACACAGGTTACTTTGAAGCCTTTGAAGCATTTACGGAAGGAGCAGACTTGCTTTTGGCAGATGTGTATCTTTTTGAAGGCAATGAGAACCATTTTGCTCATTTAACAAGTAAAGAAGCAGGTATTATTGCCAAAAATGCGGGTGTAAAACGTTTGGTATTGACCCATTTGCCTCAATTTGCTCCTATCGGTTTAGAGACAGACGATCATTTAGAATACCTCAGGAAAGAAGCTGAGAGATATGCAGATAAGGTTCCTGTTGACCTAGCAAGACCTCATAAAAGTTGGGATTTGGGTGATTTATGAACGGTTTGAGTGAAGAAGATAAGTTTTTTTTCATGAGGGAAGCCCTCAAAGAAGCCGAAAAATCGTTGTTGAAAAACGAAATTCCAATTGGTTGCATCATTATAAAAAATGGTAAAATCATTGGTCGTGGTCACAATGCCCGTGAGGAACTTAATAAGGCGATTATGCATGCTGAGATAATGGCGATTGAAGAAGCCAATGCCCATGAAGAACATTGGCGTTTGTTGGACACGACCCTTTTTGTGACCATTGAACCCTGTGTTATGTGTAGTGGTGCCATAGGTTTAGCGCGTATTCCTCATGTGATTTACGGTGCCACCAATCAAAAATTTGGTGCAGCAGGAAGTCTTTATAATGTGTTAACTGATCAGCGTCTTAACCATCGTGTCCAAGTAGAAACCGGTATTTTGGCTGAGGAGTGTGTCACTATTATGCAAGATTTTTTCAGAACGCGCCGTCAACAAGCCAAGCAAAGTCAAGAAGGTGGTGACTAAGACTTGCATATTCTTAAGAATATGTTATAATAATTATCGGAGCAACAGTCTTGCGTGAAGTGGGTCAGGGGAGGAATCCAGCAGCCCTAAGCGAAGTAGCCTGTGTGCTCTTTTTGTTTCGCTAATGTTACCCTCTAGACTTGGGGAGCAGATGATCATAAGAAAATCATTTCAAAACGACTTACTAATGTTTTGTTGGAACCATTGAGGTTGGATTGATGAACCTCGGTGGTTTTTAGATGTTGCTCATTTTTTTACTGTCTAAAACAAGAGATTTGTTCGTCAATTAGTTATAAATAGGTTATAATATTTTAGGATAAGAATTTTGTAAGAGGTACCTAGAATAGATGTTGTTGTTTGCTTTTCCTGGGACAGGAAAAACCACTTTGTCACAAGAATGTGATAAGGTGGTTGATTTAGAGTTGGCAGAAATCAAGTACGATAATACTGGATTGGAGCATCTTAGTAAAGAGGAGCGAAAATCGTTAAAAAGGCCTATTAAGGATCGTCATTATAGAAGAACGTATGTTGAGGCTGCTTTATCTCATCATGATGAAGGCAAGTTAGTTTTAGTAGCCTTAGATTTTATTTTTCTGATTCTAGTGGAACTTTATAAAAGAGGCGATGATTCATTTCATGTCATTATTCCGAAACACCAACTGAGACGAGAATACAAAGAGCGTTATCGTTCCAGAGGTAATAACACGATTTTTATTAGAGAATTGATGTTCATTTGGACTCCAACTATATTGTTTTTTACCTTTTTTTCTTACCTCTTTCCCAGTAAAATCTCGCTTTTGTCCAGTGGTGAGACATTGAGTACATTTTTACATCGGTATTATCCCAATTGGCTAACAGATTAGGAATCGACGACAGCGAGCATATCTATATGTAAGCTAGCCAAAAACAGTTGAAAAAAATGCTATAAAAGAGTATTATGTTAAATGGATTTATTTTTATGGAGGAAAATAAAAAATATGTCACATATTAAGTTTGATTATTCAAAAGTATTAGAAAAGTTTGCTGGTCAGCATGAGCTTGATTACTTACAAGGTCAAGTGACAGAAGCAGACAAATTATTACGTGAAGGGACTGGTCCAGGTTCGGATTTCTTAGGCTGGATGGATCTTCCTGAAAATTATGATAAAGAAGAATTTGCTCGCATTCAAGCGGCAGCTAAGAAGATTCAAGAAACCAGTGAAGTTTTAGTTGTTATCGGTATCGGTGGTTCTTATCTTGGAGCACGTGCAGCTATTGACTTTTTAAGCAATAATTTTGTTAATCTTCTGTCAAAAGAAGATCGTAAAGCCCCACAAATTCTTTATGCAGGAAACTCAATCTCATCTAGCTATTTGGCAGATTTAGTGGATTATGTTGCCGATAAGGACTTCTCAGTGAATGTGATTTCAAAATCAGGAACAACGACTGAGCCAGCTATTGCGTTCCGTGTTTTCAAAGAATTACTTGTTAAGAAATATGGTCAAGAAGAAGCTAATAAACGTATCTATGCGACAACAGACCGTCAAAAAGGTGCTGTTAAGGTAGAAGCTGATGCAAATGGTTGGGAAACGTTTGTTGTGCCAGATGATATTGGTGGACGTTTTTCAGTTTTAACAGCTGTAGGTCTGCTTCCAATAGCGGCTTCTGGTGCAGATATCACAGCTCTTATGGAAGGTGCAGCAGCAGCACGTCAAGAGTATAGCTCAGATAAACTTGCTGAAAATGAAGCTTACCAATACGCAGCTGTACGTAATGTCCTTTACCGTAAAGGTTATACAACAGAAATCCTCGTGAACTACGAGCCATCATTGCAGTATTTCTCAGAATGGTGGAAACAATTGGCAGGTGAATCAGAGGGTAAAGATCAAAAAGGGATTTACCCATCATCAGCGAACTTCTCAGCAGATTTGCACTCACTTGGACAATATATCCAAGAGGGAGCTCGTATCATCTTTGAAACAGCTATTCGTGTTGATAAGCCACGTAAGAATATCATCATTCCAGAATTAGCTGAAGACTTAGATGGCCTTGGTTACTTGCAAGGTAAGGATGTTGACTTTGTTAATAAGAAAGCTACAGATGGTGTCCTTCTTGCTCATACTGATGGAGATGTGCCAAACATGTTTATCACCTTGCCACAACAAGATGAGTTTACACTTGGTTACATTATCTACTTCTTCGAGTTGGCTATTGCTTTATCAGGTTACCTTAACGCCGTTAACCCATTTGATCAGCCAGGTGTTGAAGCTTACAAGAAAAATATGTTTGCACTTCTTGGCAAACCAGGTTTTGAAGAGCTTTCAGCAGAGCTTAATGCTCGTCTATAATTTATCAAATTATCTAGCAGACCTGTCGATAAGGTCTGTTTTTTGCTATAATATCAGGAAATGGAGGAAGGACATGTCTTATTTTGTTGTTGGTGATGTACATGGAAAACATCAGCTTTTATTGGATATTTTAAAGAACTGGGAGAGCAAACAGCAGTTGATTTTTTTAGGGGATTTAATTGATAGAGGTGAAGATTCTAAAAGCTGTCTGGAGACTGTTAAGCAATTAGTAGAAGAAGAAAAGGCTATTTGTTTGACTGGTAATCATGAAAAAATGTTCTTATCCTATCTTGATGATCCAGAAAATCGGTATAACCATTATCATCGTAACGGTGGAGATTCGACCATTAATTCTTTATTAGGACGTTCTTTAGATGAAGCAGTAGATCCGCATGAAGATGCTAAGGCCATTTTAAAAGACCGTTCTGATTTGGTTGCATTTGTGAGAGCCTTACCCTATTATCATGAAACAGAGGATTATATTTTTGTACATGCGGGTATTAATTTAGAATTAGATGATTGGCATGATACGACAGAGCATGATATGGTTTGGATACGTGAGTCTTTTTATAAGGGAGTTAATAAAACGGGGAAAACGATTGTTTTTGGTCATACGCCGACGTATTATTTGTTCGAACAAGATGTACCAACGGCTCAGCTATGGTTTGGCGATGATGGAAAAATTGGTGCAGATGGAGGTGCTGTTTATGGAGGAGTTCTTCATGGTGTAGTTTTGGATGAAACAGGTTTAGTGAACGATTACACGGTTAGAGAAGGATAGTTTCGACTGAGATATTTCAAGTTTTAATAATTGTATCAATACCATTTTGCCGTGATTTAAACAATGTTGCTTATGTATGAGATCCTGATAAGTGATTTTCTCATCTATTTGCCATGTTTGATAATGCTCTTGCTTGTATTTTGAAAAGGCTTTCTGTATACTAGAAAGGGATGAAAAATTAAAAAATTTGGAGGATTTTAATGAAATATATTGTCAATACTAGTAATGATCCTGCTTATAACATTGCTCTTGAAGCTTATGCTTTCAAAGAGTTGACATCTCTTGATGAGATTTTTATTTTATGGATTAATGAACCCGCCATTATCATTGGTAAGCATCAGAATGCTATCCAAGAAATCAACAAGTCATATACTGATGAGCATGGTATCCATGTCGTTCGTCGCTTGTCTGGTGGCGGTGCTGTGTATCATGATTTGAACAACTTGAATTACACGATTATCTCAAACAAGGCTGATGAAGGAGCGTTTGATTTTAAAACCTTCTCAAAACCTGTGATTGATACCCTAGCAAAACTAGGTGTTGAAGCAAGTTTTACAGGGCGTAATGACTTGGAAATTGATGGTAAGAAGATTTGTGGCAACGCGCAAGCCTATTATAAAGGACGCATGATGCACCACGGTTGCCTTCTTTTTGATGTGGATATGACCGTCTTAGGTAGTGCCCTTAAAGTTAGCAAGGACAAAATAGAATCTAAAGGTGTCAAATCAGTTCGTGCTCGTGTGACAAATATCAATGATGAATTACCGCAAAAAATGACTGTCCTTGAGTTTAAAGAAGCGATTTTGAATCAAATGAAAGAAAACTATCCTGATATGGATGAGTATGTCTTGACTGATGCCGATTTGGCAAGGATTGAAGAGCTTCGTGACACGCAATTTGGTACATGGGATTGGACCTTTGGTCAGACACCTGATTACACTGTTGAGCGAAGTGTTCGCTATCCAGCAGGTAAAGTGACTACTTATGTCAAAACAGAAAAATCTGTCATTGAATCCATCAAAATTTACGGTGATTTCTTTGGTATTGGAGACGTATCAGATATTGAAAACTTATTGGTTGGCACACGCTACGAATATGAGGACATCTTGGCGAAATTGATGACCATTGATACTAGCTATTATTTCTCACGCATGACAACTGAAGAAGTGGCTAAGGCTATTGTAGATTAAGTAAAAACGCTGACCTGAATGAACAGGTCAGCATTTTTTGACTTATTGTTTTTGTAATGAGAAGTTAAACTCATGTGGTTGTGAGAAATCATAGTCTTGGTCAGGTGCGGCACTCCAAGTAGTAACCTTTAGGACGTTGTTTTCAATTTTTAGACCTTGAGCAGTTTTAAATCCGGCACCACCCAATCCTGTGATACCTGGCATAATTGCTTCAACATCTCCTTCAAAAGATAAGACATAATAGCTATTACCGAGGTCTTGGATTTGTGTCAGACGTGCGTTACTGAGACGCGGCCCTTCGTTACTATCAAAAGTGGCAGTGGTTGAAACAGTCCCGTCAGCTGATATGGTCATACTGACATCAGTAGCCTGTTGACTGGTTCCGCTCCAAGTCCCAACTAGAACATCTGGAATAGTTGTTGCGGCTTGTGGTTTAGTTACTTGTGATGTCTTATCAGAGCTTATTTGTGGACTTGATTCAGTATTGGCTTGCTCAGTAGAAGCTTCGGTTGTTGTCGATGGGGTATCATCGGTCTTTTGGTTATCAGCTTTTTGGCTGGTTTTTGTCTCTGTCTGAACGGTTTTAGGTTCAGTTTTATTTTGACTTATCTTTTCTTGGGTGCATGCTGTCAATAGAGCGCTGGCAGATAATAGTGCTAAAAATCCTAGTGATAGTTTAGTGTATCTCATAATAGTCAGCTCCTTTATTACAATATTATGTTATGTTTCAATTATATTACAAAAAGATGACTTTTTCAACAAAATATGAAATAAGAGTTTTTTGATGTTCTAAAGAGCAATTGTTTATTTTTAGGCTAATGTTTAACTCTGTGCTATAATGAAGATATGACTAAAAAGAACACATTATTACTAATCGACGGCTCGTCCGTTGCTTTCAGAGCTTTTTTTGCACTTTATAATCAAATCGACCGCTTTAAAAATGCCTCCGGTCTGCATACGAATGCCATTTATGGCTTTCATTTGATGCTAGACCATATGATGAAGCGTGTGAACCCAACTCATGTTTTGGTCGCTTTTGATGCTGGCAAGACAACCTTTAGAACAGAAATGTTCACAGAGTATAAGGCAGGTCGTGCAAAAACACCTGAAGAGTTTAGGGAGCAATTTCCTTATATTCGAGAGATGTTATCAGCGCTAGGCGTCTCCTATTATGACTTGGAACGTTATGAAGCTGATGATATTATCGGTACCTTGGCAAAATTAGCAGAGCAATCTGAACAAGATTTTGATGTGACTATTGTCAGTGGTGACAAGGATTTAATCCAACTGACAGATGAACATACGGTTGTTGAAATCTCTAAAAAAGGTGTGGCTGAGTTTGAAAGATTTACCCCGGTTTATTTGATGGAAAAGATGGGCTTGACACCAAAACAGTTTATTGATTTGAAAGCCTTAATGGGTGATAAGTCTGATAATATTCCAGGTGTTACTAAGATTGGTGAGAAAACAGGTCTTAAGCTCTTGCATGAATTTGGCAGTTTGGAGGGGATTTATGACCATATTGACCAGATGAAAGCCTCTAAGATGAAGGAAAATCTGGTTAATGATAAGGAACAAGCCTTTTTATCTAAAACCTTAGCGACCATTGATACACAGGCACCAATCACCATAGGGCTTGAGGATATTATCTACAATGGTCCAGATGTTGAACTTCTAGCTCCTTTCTACGAAGAAATGGGCTTTAAACAGTTCAAGCAAGCACTTGGTGAGACCCAGCAATCAAGTCCTTTGGAGGTTAGCTATCAGGAAGTTGATGAGCTATCAGAGGAAATGTTTTCAGAGGATGATTTTTTCTATGTTGAAATTCTTAATGACAATTACCATTTAGAAGACATTATTGGTTTTGCGTGGGGACATGGTGAGAAGATTTTTGTAAGTAGGGATGTGACCTTGTTACAGCACCCTCTGATGAAGGCATTCTTATCAAGACCATTGAAAACTTACGATTTCAAGCGTACAAAAGTTTTATTGGCAAAACAAGGTATTGACTTGGTGGAGCCGCGTTTTGATAGTCGATTAGCAAAATACCTACTCTCAACGGTCGAAGACAATAGTCTACCGACTATTGCCCAATTATATACTGACATGAGCCTTTCATTAGATGAGGAAGTGTATGGTAAAGGGGTCAAGCGTGCGGTACCTGACAAAGAAAACTTATACAGCTATCTGGCTCAGAAAATGACGGTCCTTGAAGCATCAGAAGAGCCAATGTTGGCACAGCTAAAAGAGCAAGATCAACTATCCCTTCTTTTTGATATGGAAATACCATTAGCCGATGTGTTGGCTAAGATGGAGATTGCAGGTATCAGAGTTGATCGTCACACCTTACAGGAGATGCAGGTTGATAATGAGGTTGTCATTGATCGCTTGACACAGGAGATTTACGCCTTGGCAGGCGAAGAGTTTAACATCAACTCTCCTAAACAACTGGGTGTTCTTTTGTTTGAAAAGATGGGCTTGCCTTTATCGGCAACTAAGAAGACCAAGACGGGCTATTCAACAGCTGTCGATGTGCTTGAACGTCTGGCGCCTGAAGCTCCCATTGTGGCTAAGATTTTAGATTACCGTCAAATTACGAAACTACAGTCAACCTATGTCATTGGTTTACAAGATTATATCCAAGAAGATGGCAAAATTCATACACGCTATGTTCAAGATTTGACGCAGACAGGTCGTCTGTCTAGTACAGACCCTAATTTGCAAAATATTCCTATTCGTTTGGAACAAGGTCGCTTGATTCGCAAGGCCTTTAGACCATCAGATGACGAGAGTGTTCTCTTGAGTTCAGATTACTCACAGATTGAACTACGTGTCTTGGCACATATTTCTCAAGATGAGCATTTGATTGCGGCTTTTAATGAAGGGGCAGACATCCATACCTCAACAGCTATGAGGGTATTTGGTATTACCGATCCAGATGATGTGACATCTAATGACCGTCGCAATGCTAAGGCAGTTAATTTTGGTATTGTTTATGGGATTTCTGATTTTGGTTTAGCCAATAACTTGGGTATTTCACGCCAACAAGCTAAAACCTATATCGATACTTATTTTGACAGATACCCAGGTATCAAGTCTTATATGGATACCGTTGTCCGCGAGGCTAAGGATAAGGGCTATGTCGAAACTCTCTTTAAACGACGTCGTAGTTTGCCGGATATCAATTCCCGCAACTTCAATGTTAGGAGTTTTGCGGAGCGAACGGCGATTAACTCACCAATTCAGGGTTCTGCCGCAGATATTTTAAAAGTGGCTATGATTAATTTAGACAAGGCACTTGTTGCTGGAGGTTTCAAGGCACGTATGCTCTTGCAAGTTCATGATGAAATCGTCATGGAAGTACCTAAAGATGAGTTGTCAGCGGTCAAACGTCTTGTCAAAGAGACCATGGAGACTGCTTTGGCCTTGAGTGTGCCACTTTTAGCTGATGAAAATGATGGTCAAACGTGGTACGAAGCTAAATAATAATGTTACTAATCCCATAATAATGGAGAAAATAAAAGGAGGTCTTTATGACTTATAGTTTTGCAAATCCAGGTCAGGGTCTGATTGACTACTACCTAACGCACTCAAAAACAATTGCGGTTGTTGGTTTGTCTGATAATCCCGATACGGCAGCTTATGTTGTAGCTTCTGTGCTTCAAGCGCATGGTTTTACGATTATTCCTGTAAATCCTAAATTTGCTGGTCAAACTATTTTGGGCGAAACAGTTTACGCACGCTTGCAAGATGTTCCTGTTCATATTGATATTGTTGATGTCTTCAGACGTAGCGAATTTTTACCAGATGTGGCGCGTGATTTTATTGAAACAGATGCAATGGTTTTCTGGGCACAACTTGGTCTAGAAAATGAGGAAGCTGAGCAAATCTTGCGTGATGCCGGTCGTGAACATATCGTGATGAACAAATGTCTTAAGATTGAATATCTGAAGATGCTGGCAGAGCAAGGAAACTAATTAATTTATGATAAAGATTGAAGAAAATGGCTATCGCGGCCCTCTTCTTCAATCGTTTTTTGATGAAAGCTGGTGTACTATTGATAGGGAGAAGCCCGATAGTAATCCTAAATCGCAAAAAAATGATAAAATATCTTGCCTATAAAATGATTTTTTGTTATTATTTAGTTATCGAAAAACAATAAAATATTTTCGACAAACAAAAAGAGCTCTTTAAAAATCAATCATAACTACTATCAAAAGAGGAAAAAGATATGTTTAAGACTACAGCTTTTTTAAAAATATTCTGTTCTATTATTACCGTTGTCTTGTTTCTGTTTGGTCTAGGGATAGTGCTATCAACGGTTTTATACGTTTTTGGCTTCAAGGCTTTAGAATTTACTGAGGCGACTATTGTACCTTTGAGGACAGATCCGTTTGGTTATTCACCTGTGGTTGTCCTTATTCGCTACCTCAATAATTTTATTTTCTTTTGGATACTATGGTCTATTCGTCAATTTTTGAGTCATCTTATCGCTGATAAAATCTTTATTCCTGCTAATGTGACCTTAGCTAATCGTGTGTCTTTGCTTTTTCTGATTGTGAGTTTAACAACAGATGGGCTTTTACAGTGGTTTCGTTTTTCATTTTTAAATCCGACTTACCTTATAGCAGCGCTTGTGGTATGGACGCTTGCCATGATTTTAGAAAAGGCTAATGTCATTGCTGAGGAAAATGCTTTTACGGTTTAACAAGGGGGTGCTATGATTGTTGTTAATCTAGATGTTGAACTAGCTAAAAAGAAAATGAAATCTGGAGAGTTGGCTGAGCGTATTGGAATTACAGCAGCTAATTTATCTATTTTAAAGACAGGTAAGGCTAAAGCTATTCGTTTTTCAACTCTCGAAGCGATATGTCAGGTATTAGAATGTCAACCTGGAGATATTTTAGAATATGTCCCAGATCAGTGAGTTTACTTTATATTGTCTGGTTGAAAAGAAGTAAGCCTTGCTATAGAAGAAGTCAGAAAAAACCGACTGGTAATTAAGCATCATCAGCTAATTGCCAGTCGGTTTCTTTCAGGTTATTTTTACCCTTGTCTACAGTAACTGAAAGTGGTTGGATTAGAGATTGTTTGAGTGATTATTCTTTGTCTCATTATTTTTGAGTAATTGCAATCTTTGTTGGTAAAAGAAGGCTTTAGCTGTTTGCTGATAAGGAAATAGGTAACTGTTTAAATAGCCTAGCGATAAAAACCCCAACACTTGCCAGCCAAGAAAACTGAGCTCTAGCTTAATGTATTGCCAGATGTAGCCCTTCATCAACCATTGACTAGCTTTTAAAACGTCTAGTGAATTAGGACGTTTGGTGATGGCTAGTTGGTCAAAGAGCAAAAAAAGTGCCATAGTATAAGAAACTTTCTTTTTAATATAGATAGCTGTAACCAGTAAAAGGCTGACAACTCCACCTAGTAGTTCGAGAGATAGCAGGCCTTTTGCTAAAGATTGTGCAATATAGACAATATTAATTTCTAAAAGAAAGAGTAAAGGTAGCAAGAGAAGTTGTTTCAAAAGGCTTAGTTTGATAGTGGGCCAGAGTAAAAATGGCTCAAAAATAAGAGTGCTATCTGAAAAAGAAACGCTTTGGCATTGTTTTCGTACGACAGCTAACATCATTAAGCTGGTTGACGCACTAAACGTAGCGATGAGAAAATTAAGGAGTAGGGGTAGTATCTGTGTTTCAAGTTCCCACTGCTGGAGTAGGGGTAAAATGAGGATACGGTGTAAATTAACCAAGACTAAGAAACTACTGAGTAATGTCGGGGTTAAAAAGAGGAAAAATCTTCCTTTCAGATTCCTAGTGATTTGTTTGGCTTTGCGACGAATATCCGAGTTGGTCATAATAATCCTTTCAAGAATGGTCAGTCTTTTT
The DNA here is from genome assembly GCF_053206505.1 of Streptococcus fryi. Taxonomy (NCBI): domain Bacteria; kingdom Bacillati; phylum Bacillota; class Bacilli; order Lactobacillales; family Streptococcaceae; genus Streptococcus; species Streptococcus fryi. The sequence goes on from NZ_JBRUGW010000014.1 coordinate 16,561, forward strand.
ATTATACCATAATGCTAAAGCAAATGACTTTTAGAGGGAAATTTGATAGAATAAGGGATGTTGTCTGGCATGAGCCAGTCGCTATCAAAAGCCTAGGACTGTATTTCCTAGTAGCAAAGGAGTTTATATGACAGAACATGCTGTTACATATCGTTTAATTAAGAAAGAAAAGCACACGGGTGCTCGTCTAGGTGAGATTATCACACCTCATGGGACATATCCGACACCTATGTTTATGCCAGTTGGAACACAGGCGACGGTCAAAACACAGTCTCCTGAAGAGCTCAAAGAAATGGGCTCAGGCATTATCCTATCAAACACCTATCATCTTTGGTTGCGTCCAGGTGACGAATTGATTGCCAAAGCTGGTGGCTTGCATAAATTCATGAACTGGGACCAAGCGATTTTGACCGATAGTGGTGGTTTTCAGGTCTATTCGTTAGCAGATAGCCGTAATATCACAGAGGAAGGTGTAACTTTTAAAAACCACCTTAATGGGTCAAAAATGTTCCTATCGCCTGAAAAGGCAATTAGCATTCAGAATAATCTGGGGTCTGATATCATGATGAGTTTTGATGAGTGTCCTCAATTTTATCAGCCGTATGACTATGTGAAAAATTCAATTGAACGCACAAGCCGTTGGGCAGAGCGTGGCTTGAAGGCTCATCGTCGTCCACATGACCAAGGTTTGTTTGGGATTGTTCAAGGGGCTGGCTTTGAAGACTTACGTCGCCAATCGGCTCAGGACTTGGTTAGCATGGATTTCCCTGGTTATTCTATCGGTGGTTTGGCAGTAGGTGAGACCCACGACGAGATGAATGCCGTCCTTGATTTTACAACACCCTTGCTTCCAGAGGACAAACCTCGTTACTTGATGGGTGTTGGAGCTCCAGATAGCTTGATTGATGCGGTCATTCGTGGTGTGGACATGTTTGACTGTGTCTTGCCGACACGTATTGCACGAAACGGGACTTGCATGACGAGCCAAGGTCGCCTCGTTGTCAAAAATGCCCAGTTTGCTGAAGATTTTACCCCGCTTGACCATGATTGTGACTGCTACACTTGTCAAAATTACACAAGAGCCTACATTCGTCACTTGCTTAAAGCAGATGAAACCTTCGGTATTCGCTTGACAAGCTACCACAACCTCTACTTCCTTGTGAATTTAATGAAGAAAGTCCGTCAGGCTATTATGGATGATCATTTATTGGAATTCCGTCAAGATTTCATGGAGCGATACGGTTATAATCGCTCAAGCCGTAATTTCTAATGATGACCGTCGAGGATATCATCGATAAGTTGGCAAAAGATGCCAATTTTATTGAAGTTTTGACAGTTATCAGGTCACTAGATGTCAAGGACGCGTGGTTAGCGGCGGGATTGATTAGGAATGCTATCTGGAATATGAATTCTGACAAGGCCTTATTTGACTGGTCAACAGATATAGATGTGGTTTTCCATGATAAGACGATGACAGATGACCAAGTATTAGCTATCCAAGAAAAGCTGGATAGACATTACCCACGTTATCGTTGGGAAGTGACTAATCAGGCAGTCATGCATGTTTATTCACCGCACACATCGCCTTACACTGATACTTGTGACGCCGTGTCTAAATACCCCGAAACGTGTACGGCACTGGCCATGAGACTCACCAGTGATGGTGAACTAGAGGTGTTTGCACCGTATGGTTTTGATGATGTGCTGACTTATCTTGTTCGCCCGACGCCTCATTTCAAATCCTGTCCTGAACGATTAAACCTTTATCGTCAGCGTATAAAAGCTAAAAATTGGTCTGCTAAGTGGCCGGATTTACGCTTTGAAGATAGTGATTAGTGTTATATCAAAAAAACGACCAGAACAGTTCTATTCTTAGAGCTTGTGTCTGGTCGTTTTATGGTTGAGTGATGGATCATCTGATAGTGACTAATCTTTAGGATTGAGGTAGAGTACTTCTGTCTGATAGGTAAAACCTAATCGCTCATATAGTTTTCTGGCACCAATGTTGTCGGTATCGACGGCGATTTGGAAAGCTTTTTGGTTGGATTTAATCAGATCATTGATGATATAAGAAGCAAGTGCTGAACCAAATCCTTGTCCGCGATAGTCTTTGAGAACGGCCAGTCCATAGAGGTAGTTGACGTCACTAGACAAGTCAACAGTACAAGAGCCAATGATATGGTCATTTTTCTCCAAGACAAAGAGTAGGCTATTATCATCCTCGATAGCCTCTCTGGCATAGTGTTCTGTGGTTTTGATATCACTGTCAAAGGCTTCTGCCTGAAGTGTGGCGATGTCTAAGATATCGCTGTGTTGAGCAAGTCGGATGTTGGTTTGAGAGACGGATTTATCAACTATGAGTTCACGTTGTCTACCTAGCCATATCTCGCTATCTTCATCAACTTCTAGTAACCAATGCTCGAGTAGTTCAGGGTTCTTATCCAAAAACACCTTCTCGGTCATAAAGGACCAATTTTCAATCGGATAGGCCTTGGTTTTATCGCGAAACATATTAAGCAATGCTGTGGCATAGCCCTGTCGGCGATAGTCAGGATGGACAGTGATAGTGAGTTCAATCTCTGGTGAGTCAGCATAGACCGTGAGCAAGCCGACTAAGTTGTCTCCTTGATAGGCTAAAAAGAAAGCCGGCATATCTTGGTCAAAATTCAGCATATTAGACAGGTAGGGGGTGCGATAAGTCTTGTCAACACTTTGACAATGTCTAATCAAGGCTTCTGCCTGTTCTAGTTGCTTGTCTTCTAAACGATTGGTAAAAATAATTGTCATAACAACCTCCACATGTATCTTTATCACTTATTGTAGCATAATTTATCTTGAATTGTAGCTTGATTAGAAATGTGTTAAACTATTGATAAGGATAGAGGGAGGAAATGCCTATGTTTGAAAATAAAATGTTCTTAAAAGTCATCAATGTGATATGTATCGGTCTAGGGTCACTTTTATTGTTTTGGTCGTCGGTACAATTTGGTGCATCTAGTAAGGGAGGTTTGGTCAATTTCTTACTGGCTTTATTGGTGTTTTATATCATACTGTATGTCAGTTTATTGTTACATGAATTAGGGCATGTGTTTTTTGGTTGGTTATCAGGTTACCAACTGGTAGCTTTTGGTGTTTTGAAATGGAATCTCGTTTTTACAGGAGAAGGGATACGTCTTGTCAAAAAGCAAAGTTTAATGGGAGTAGGAGCCCAGTACTTTGGTGTGAAGAAAAGTGGCACTGTCAGAGGTGATTTGCTGATGCTTTCAGGTGGCTTGATTGTCCATCTTCTTTTGGGGTTGCTAGGCCTAATCATTGGCTTAGTCACACAAGATTGGGGTGTTCCCCTAGCTAACCTTAGCATGCAAATGGGAATGATTATCCTAAATAGTAATCCAAATGGTATCACAGATGGGGCTAAGATCCTTGAATTATGGCTTTATCCAAGTCATGCTGCCTATATGTACGTTGAACTGGAGAGGTCAGCAGTCTTCTTTAATACACCAGTTCAGGGGAATTTGACAGACTTTGTACAGGATATTCCTTTAGAGTACGGGGGTATAGCTCAGGCATCTTATCTCAATGCTGCGGATGCTAAACTGATAGAGGGGGACTATCAGAAAGCCAGCGAGAAAATGGAAGCGCTCTATACATTTACCGAAAACCCCATTATCAAAATGGCGACCGGAGCTAGTCTGATATTAGCTTACCTTCTGCAAGGAGATACGAGTAGCGCCGAAACGATTTATCAAAACAAAGCGGTTCAAAAAATGTTGCAACAGCCACAGGCACAAATGCAGGTGGTGAAAGCCTATTATACGAAAGAAATTTTGCAAGATGGAGTGGCAGCCGAGAAGCTATTGACTAAAGCAGAGAAAGCGATGGCGACTAGCTATCTGTTATGCGATGAAAAAGCCTTCTATGATCAGCTGATTAGCCGTTTACGTGGTGCCATTAAAGAAGAAAGTATCGTTTAAATGTAGTGTCTAGTTATGATAACTAGAAAAGGCTCACTTTAAATCGATATAATGACGGTTAAAATGACATGGGTTGAACCCAACAAAAAAATCCCGGAAATTCGGGATTTTTTTGTTGAGATTTGGATACCATCTTATAAGAAGGCGGTAATCGGATTCGAACCGACGATCAAGCTTTTGCAGAGCCGTGCCTTACCACTTGGCTATACCGCCGTAACAGTATATATTCTAACTTAAAAAAGATATTTCGTCAAGAAAAATCTTATTGAAGTATGTGAAGGTTATGGCATTCTGTTTTTGTGTTATAATATGATATAGGATGGGTTGAAATTGGAGATAGAGATGGACATAAAAATTGAACTCGGTAAAAAAATCAAAAATCTGCGTCTTAATAGGAAACTCACGCAACTTGATATTTGTGACGATGAATCCGAATTGACGATACGACAGTTAGCTAGGATAGAGAACGGTCAAGCTATGGCAACTATTCCGAAATTGCTTTATATTGCGCAAAAATTGGGCATAAAAATCCAAGATTTAGTAGATCTTGACAATGTCGAATTACCAAAAAGATATTTAGCACTAAAAAATAAACTCATCAGATTTCATACCTACGGAGATGAAGAAAGAATCTCTAAACAGGAAGCTATGTTTGATGAAATATATGAAAGCTTTTATGATAATCTACCTGAGGAAGAACAACTACTAGTGGAAGCTTTACAGGTTCAAGCTAATGTGTTCAGTAGTCGTGATGCAGGTTTTGGTTTAGGTCTATTGGAGGAATATTTTCAGCAAATTCTGAAAAAGAAAACTTATACCCATAACGATTTAATAATTATCAATATCTATCTTCTTTGTTGTATAATGGGGCTTGAAGATAAGACATATTTTGAAGAGATATCTAAGAAGATATTGTTATTTATTGATTATAGTGATTTTGAAAGAATGTATTTATTAGAAAAAATTATAATCTCTATTTTAATTCAAATAGAGCCCGAACATTATCTAATTTATACCAAAGTATTACGAGAAATAATTGAAGAATCTAATAATCTACAACATAAGCCTGCTGTCTATGCTTTTGAAGCACGTTATTATTTAACAGTAGAGAAGAACAGAAAAAAAACAATTGAATCGTATGATAAAGCAATATTATTTGCAAAGTTAACGAATGATGATGTCTTAGTCAAAAATTTAGAAAGAGAACGAGATAATGATTTAGCAACCTGACTTTTAAGTCATGTTGCTTTTTTTATTTCTAAGATATACTTAACCCATAGAAAACGAGGTAAGTAAAAGAAAGGGAGGAAATAAGCATGACTTGGCTTGCAACTCTATTATCGGCTTTTGTGTTTTTAGGAGGATGAAATATAGAATAGAGTCTGAATATGTGGAACATAAAAAAATCTTTATTGAGAATGAGACTGATGCCGGATGTTTGTGTAGAGTCGAGGTCAAGCACAAACTATTCAAGCTTGTTTACCTAGACCCTCATTCCGTAATTGATATGATTTGTGATGTTCAGACTGAAAATATGGAAATTAAGGTTGAAAGACTACTTTGATCAAGGAGGAAGTATGGAAAAGTTAATCGTTGCCAATCGAATTGTAAAAGCATTCGGTGAAAAAGTGGCATTAAATAATATCAGTTTTGATATTTTTGAAGGGCAAATATTTGGATTTTTAGGTCCTTCTGGTTCTGGGAAAACAACAATGATTAATATTCTAACAGGACAAATGCTGGCAGATAGTGGCAATGGAGAGTTACTTGGCAAAGATTCTTCTACCTTAGCCCCTACAGACCTTGAAAACATTGGTATTGTTAGTGATAAGAGCGGATTTTACGAAAAATTGACCTTAGAGAAGAATCTTATGATATATGGAAAACTATATGGGGTTGAACGAGAAGAAATTATAGAGTTATTAAAAAAAGTTGGCTTACATGACTCTAAAGATAGAGTGGCAGAGAAACTTTCAACTGGGATGAAGCAACGGATGCATCTTGCACGTGCACTCATTAATAAACCTAAGATTCTTTTTCTTGATGAGCCAACAAGTGGTTTAGATCCAACGACTTCTATGTCTATTCACGAACTTCTATTAACGTTGAAGCATCAGGGTACAACTATTTTCTTAACAACCCATGACATGAGCGAAGCGACATTGTTGTGTGATAACTTAGCTCTCTTAAATAAAGGGAATCTTATTGAGCAAGGAGCTCCTAAAGATATTATTAAAAGATATCATACTGCTAAAAGGCTTAAAGTGACTTATGAAGATTTCAGTGAAGTTGAAATGTCTTTTTCAGAATTTCAACAGATTGATATTAGTGGTGTTATTTATGTCCATTCAGAAGAACCAACTTTAGAGGATATTTTCATTAAACTAACAGGAGAAAAATTAAATGTTTAAAAGAATTAGTGCTCTTGTTTGGCTTAGAAGTCAAATTTTAATGAGTAATAAAAATTTATTGGCTCAAATGCTATTACCATATATGCTGGTTTTTATCTATAAAAATTTTATGGGAACTGAGACTAATGGGCTTGAAATTATGTTTGTTTGTCTATCTACAGCAATCTCTATGTCTGTCGGTAGTATGATTTCAACAATTATTGCCGAAGAAAAAGAAAAGAACAACTTGCAAACTCTGATGCTTAGCGGAGTTAGACCTTATGAATACATCATTTCAGTGCTTATTCATCCCTTAATTGTTGCTCTTTTTACAATGACAGTATTTCCGATTATTACAGAAGTCGATTTAGAAGGAAAATATTTTGAATATAGCATTATTCTACTTCTAACCTCTTTGGCGGTCATGTTGCTTAATCTATGTATTGGTCTAATTTCTGATACACAAGCTAAAGCTCAAATAAATAGCTTACCTATTTTGTTTGTTGTATCTTTACTACCAATGTTCTCTGGTTTAAAAGAAAGTGTCAAAAATGTCGTTGATTGGACATTTATGGCTGCATATACAGATTTCTTCACTCAGCAAAATTTCCAATTAGAAAATAAATCTTTAAAAATATTGGTCTTATGGAATATAGTTCTCCTTGTAATTACATTTGTAGCTTTGAAAAAAAGCAAAATTGTTACGAGTACAGGTAAAAAGTGAAAAACGATTTTTGGCAAATAACATTAATTCTATCTATCAAATCACTTGAAAAAGATGGGGTTTTATGCTATGATTAGTGAGTTGTCTAAACAACAAATACTCATTTTAGATGAATTGTGGACTTGTTGCTCATTGAGTGGGTCTGCAAGTTGAAGTCTGAAAGAGGGAAAAACATTTTTAAAAGGAGAAATACTCATGGCAGTTATTTCAATGAAACAACTTCTTGAGGCTGGTGTTCACTTTGGTCACCAAACTCGTCGCTGGAACCCTAAGATGGCTAAGTACATCTTCACAGAGCGTAACGGTATCCACGTTATCGACTTACAACAAACTGTAAAATTGGCAGATCAAGCTTACGACTTCATGCGTGATGCTGCAGCTAACGACGCAGTTATCTTGTTTGTAGGTACTAAAAAACAAGCTGCTGAAGCTGTAAAAGAAGAAGCAGTACGTTCTGGTCAATACTTTATCAACCACCGTTGGTTGGGTGGAACATTGACTAACTGGGACACTATCCAAAAACGTATCGCTCGTTTGAAAGAAATCAATAAAATGGAAGAAGAAGGCATCTTTGATGTTCTTCCTAAGAAAGAAGTTGCTCTTCTTAACAAACAACGCGCTCGTCTTGAAAAATTCTTGGGTGGTATTCAAGATATGCCACGTATCCCAGATGTGATGTACGTTGTTGACCCACATAAAGAGCAAATCGCAGTTAAAGAAGCTAAGAAATTAGGAATTCCAGTTGTAGCGATGGTTGACACAAACGCTGATCCAGATGATATCGATGTTATCATCCCAGCAAACGATGACGCTATCCGCGCTGTTAAATTGATCACTGCTAAATTGGCAGATGCCATTATCGAGGGCCGTCAAGGTGAAGATAACGTTGTAGCTGTTGAAGCAGAATTTGCATCATCTGATGTTGCAGCAGATTCAATCGAAGAAATCGTTGAAGTTGTTGAAGGATCAAACTAATTCCTAGACATTGGTAAAGTTCTTAGCATCTGTTGAGAGCTGAACCCATGAGATGAACATCACATTAACGGGGCAGTAGCATACCGCTCTGCTACCGTTTTTTATCAAATTAAAATATTCTTGGAGGAAACTCAAAATGGCAAATATTACAGCCGCTCTTGTTAAAGAATTGCGTGAAAAATCAGGTGCTGGTGTTATGGACGCTAAAAAAGCACTTGTTGAAGTAGAAGGTGATATCGAAAAAGCGATTGAATTGCTTCGTGAAAAAGGTATGGCTAAAGCAGCTAAGAAAGCTGACCGTGTTGCTGCGGAAGGTTTGACTGGTGTTTATGTTGCTGGTAACGTTGCTGCTGTTGTTGAAGTCAATGCTGAAACAGACTTCGTTGCTAAAAATGCTCAATTCGTAGAATTGGTTGAAGCAACTGCTAAAGTTATTGCCGAAGGTAAACCAGCTAACAACGAAGAAGCACTTGCTTTGACAATGCCAACTGGTGAAACATTAGAAGCTGCTTATGTTAACGCAACAGCTACAATCGGTGAGAAAATTTCATTCCGTCGTTTTGCTCTTATCGAGAAAACTGATGAGCAAGCATTTGGTGCTTACCAACACAACGGTGGTCGTATCGGTGTTATCTCTGTTATCGAAGGTGGCGACGAAGCACTTGCAAAACAAGTTTCTATGCATATCGCAGCAATGAAACCAACGGTATTGTCATACACTGAACTTGATGAGCAATTCGTTAAAGATGAGTTAGCACAATTGAACCACAAAATCGAACTTGATAATGAAAGTCGCGCTATGGTTGGTAAACCAGCATTGCCATTCTTGAAGTACGGTTCAAAAGCACAATTGACTGCGGAAGTTATCGCTGAAGCTGAAGAAGCTATCAAAGCAGAGCTTGCTGCAGAAGGCAAACCAGAGAAAATCTGGGACAAAATCCTTCCAGGTAAAATGGATCGTTTCATGCTTGACAATACTCAAGTTGACCAAGCTTACACACTTCTTGCACAAGTTTACATCATGGACGACAGCAAGACTGTTGAAGCTTACCTTGATAGCGTGAATGCTAAAGCAGTTGAATTTGCGCGTTTTGAAGTTGGTGAAGGTATCGAGAAGAAAGCTAACGATTTCGAATCAGAAGTTGCTGCAACAATGGCAGCTGCTCTTGGTAAATAATTCATACTTGTAAGTAACGAGAGATGACAGGTTGTCATCTCTTTTTTACGCATATGGATGCTGTGTATATAACAGAAAAACCTGTTATATGTTATAATGGTAAGGAGCTGTAAAGAGCTTTTGTTTTGAATTGTTGTTAAGAATGATTGACTAGTTAGGTGAGCTGACGATGTATTCATAGAAGGTGGCAGGAGGAGCTAAAATGACGACGAGACTTTATATTGCAAGACATGGAAAAACCATGTTTAATACACTGGGGCGGGCACAAGGGTGGAGCGACACTCCATTGACGCAAGTGGGAGAAGAGGGTATTCGAGAGCTTGGTCAAGGCTTAAAAGCTAAAGGTATTCCATTTAAAGCCGCGTTTTCAAGTGATAGTGGACGTACCCTTCAAACTATGGAGATTATTATGGCAGAAGCTGGTCTTGGAGAGTTACCTTATCAGAGAGATAAACGTATCCGAGAATGGTGTTTTGGAAGTCTTGATGGTGCCTACGATGGTGAATTATTCCAAGGGGTTCTTCCACGAACAGAGGCACTAGCTGGACGTTCTATGGCAGATGTGTCCTACGAAGAAATTGCGACGGCTATTTGCCAAGTGGATACTGCGGGTTGGGCTGAACCATGGCAAGTACTAAAAGAGCGTATTCTTAGTGGGTTTACAGACATGGCCCTCCAAATAGAAGAACAAGGTGGAGGAAATGCCATTATTGTTTGTCATGGGATGACGATTTCAACATTGATGTGGCTGATTGACAATAATCAAGAGAAGACGATGATTGATAATGGTAGTGTCTCTGTGCTTCGTTTTGAAAATGGTCGTTTTGAGATTGAAGCTGTTGGTGATATGTCATATCGTCGTTTAGGAAGAGAAATACTGGATAAGAAACATGAAGAAAAGTAGTTTTTTACAACGTTTGGTAGGTATTTTGGCTCTGCTTATCTTTGTATGGGGGATGCAGACTATCATAGTAGGAAAACCCGTTGATGAGTTAGCTAAAGAGCAAGCCTTATCAAAAGAGCTTAAAGCTAGCGAATCTAAGAAGGGTAATAAGGATAAAAAAGAGAAACCAACTCTACCTGATGTGTCAGTAAATGATTGGGAACTATTGCTAGTTAACAAAGATTACCCAGCGATTGATCAGTCACCAGAATTGGCTGTTGTGGGCAATGTTTATGTTGATGCTCGAATAGCAGATGCAGCTACTGAGTTTTTATTAGCAGCTCAAGAAATTGATATGAGAGAACATTTTGTTGCTGGTTACCAAAGTATCAGTTATCAAACGGAGTTGTACAATTACTATGTTGAACAAGAAATGCTAGCCAATCCTAATTTCACTTTGGAAGAAGCTGAACAAAAAGTACAAACCTATCTTCAGCCACCAAGTTTTAGTGATCATCATACGGGTTTGGCCGTTGATATGAGTACTGTTGATATGATGAACAGTAGCGATCCAGCCACAGTGTCAAAAATTATTGCCATGGCACCACAATATGGTTTTGTTCTTCGTTATCCAAAAGGCAAAGAGGATGTGACGGGATATAGCTACGAAGATTGGCATTTCCGTTATGTAGGTATTGAATCTGCAAAATATATGAAGAAACATAAATTGACTTTAGAGGAGTATCTCCAACAATTAAAGGAAGCTGATAAATGAGAAAAAAACTAAAAATGCCTGTACTTGTCATTATTGGTCTAATGATTAGTTTGTTTATTGTGTTACCAATGCTGGTTCATAGTCAAGGTAGGGACAGAAATACTAAGATTGTGACGCACCACTCAGAAGAGACCTACTTTGAGCGTATCAGCCCACGTGTAAAAGACCTGTCTAAGGCTTATGGTGTTCAGCCGTCGATTGTAATGGGTCAGATGGCTATATCATCTGATTTTAATCAGACCTTATTGAGTCAAGATTATCATAATGTTTTAGCTTTAGACGCTAAAACAGGGCAGGACTTTGTTGATTTACAAACAGATGGTGGCAAAGTTCGCTATGCAGTATATCCTAAGTGGGATGATTCTGTGCTGGATTATTTAGAACGTTTGCGAATCGGAGAGACATGGGGAAAAGACCTTTATGAGATGATGGCAACGACAAAAGATTATAAAAAAGTTGCTAAGGCTATTCAGCAACATCAATTCCCCAAACAGAGTGATTATGCTGATAAATTAATCAAGCTCATTGAAAAATATGATTTAACACGTTATGATAAATAGAGATGGGGTTATAGGTCCTGAGACTGATTTTTGACAGATTGCTAAAACAGAGAAATGAAGAGAAAGCTTGATATTAAAGGGTTTTCTCTTTTTTTAATGTTTAGGATTTAGCACTCACATAAAAAGAGTGCTAAAAAATGGTCGTTTTTTCTTGACAATCGTTTTAAAAGGAGTATAATGGATTTATAAAGTTTAGCAGTCGAAGGTATAGAGTGCTAATTAAAAGGGGGTGAAAGGGTGATTACGCAACGTCAAACAGATATTTTGAATTTGATTGTAGCTTTATTTACCCAGACACATGAGCCAGTCGGCTCAAAAGCCCTCCAAGAAGCGATTTCGTCTAGTTCGGCAACCATTCGTAATGATATGGCTAAACTGGAGCGACTCGGTCTACTTGAAAAGGCTCATACTTCTAGTGGTAGATTACCTAGTCGAGCTGGTTTTCAGTATTTTGTTACCCACTCATTAGACTTGGGGCATATCAATCAAGATGATATTTATCAGGTGGTTAAGGCGTTCGATTTTGAAGCCTTTAAGTTAGAAGATATCTTGGAGAAAGCTAGCCAGATTTTGGCAGATTTGACAGGATACACTGCCTTGATTTTAGATGTCGAGCCCTCTCGTCAAATGTTGACAGCTTTTGATATTGTTTGTCTCAGTAATCATGATGCTTTGGCTATCTTGACGCTTGACCACTCCAAACCAGTTACGGTGCAATTTGCCATTCCTAAAAACCTGATGGCTAAGGATTTACAGCGGTTGAAGCAGTTAGTGGAGGATAGGTTTATTCATCAGAGTGTTCTAGATATTCATTATAAATTAAGGACAGAAGTGCCACAGGTGGTGCAAAAGTATTTTAAAACCACAGACAATGTCTTGGATTTAATTGACTATATCTTTGCCCAATTGTTTGAGGAGACGGTTTTTATTGCTAACAAAGTGGCGTCTCTGACCTACGGTCAGTTAGATACCTATCAGTTTTTAGACCATCCTCAAGCAGTGGCGCTTACGCTAAGGCAGGCTATGTCAGAAGATGAGCAAAATAAAATTTTGGTCGGTGAGTGTTCTGAACCAGCTTTACAAGAGACAGCTATCCTACTCCATCAATTTCCTATTCCCTATCGAGGTATGGCTTTGATGACAGTGCTTGGTCCCATAAATATGGATTATCAGAGGTTGGTTAGTCTGGTCAATGTTGTCAGTCGTGTCCTCTTTATGAAGTTGAGTGACTACTACCGTTACCTGAGTAGCAACCATTACGAAGTGAACTAAACTTATGAAACGTATTTTAGAAAAAATAAGGCCTAAAAGGAGGCAAGAAGTGACAGAAGAAGTAAAACAAGAAGAACTCAATGAAGCACCAGAAACAGTTGTGGATGGTGAAGGTGACAATCAGGAGGAGGTTGTAGAAGAACAAGCTCCGAGTGAGTTGGATTTAGCTCTCGAAAAAGCTGAAGAATTTGAGAATAAATACCTCCGTGCCCATGCAGAAATGCAAAATATTCAGCGCCGTGCTAATGAAGAACGCCAAACTTTACAACGTTATCGCTCGCAAGATTTGGCAAAGAAAATCTTGCCAAGTTTGGATAACCTAGAGCGTGCCTTACAAGTTGACGGCTTGACAGATGATGTCAAGAAAGGACTTGAGATGGTACAAGAAAGCTTATTGCAAGCCTTGAAAGAAGAAGGTGTAGAGGAAGTAGAAACAGAGGCATTTGATCCCAATCTGCACATGGCGGTTCAGACCTTGCCAGCAGATGATGACCATCCAGCTGATAGCATTGCAGAAGTTTTCCAAAAAGGCTATAAACTTCATGAGCGTCTGCTCAGACCTGCCATGGTGGTGGTTTATAGTTAAGGAGGCACAATGAGTAAAAATAAAATGAGTAGACGTAGTAGAGTTTTAAAAGCAGCCTCTTCGGATTGTGCAATTTTCATAGTACTTTTAATTTTGTTTGTAGGAATTATTTTTTGTTATCCTCAAATACAAGGTGGAGATAAGACTCTAGTGGGTACCATGCCTATATACATAGGTCAGAAAATTTTGGAATTAATTATGGGACCAATTCTGATTGGTCAGTTACTTAATTATAGTTGCAAACGATATGACTTTACGATATAAACAAGATTAATTTATAAAAATATTTGTCCGAAATGACAATAAACTATAAAAGAATGTTACTAGCGAGCGAAAGCGAGCTGATGAAGATACTTTTAGACGTAGTGGATGTGCTAATGACGAGTAGGTTGTTGGTAGTTGTGCTATTAAAAAAGTATTTAGAAAAATAAAGTATAAAAAGTAAAAAAAGAGGTAAAAACATGTCTAAAATTATTGGTATTGACTTAGGTACAACAAACTCAGCAGTAGCTGTTCTTGAAGGAACAGAAAGCAAAATCATTGCTAACCCAGAAGGTAACCGCACAACGCCATCTGTGGTATCATTCAAAAATGGTGAAATCATCGTTGGTGACGCGGCTAAGCGTCAGGCGGTGACAAACCCTGAAACCATTATCTCAATCAAGTCTAAGATGGGAACATCTGAAAAAGTTTCAGCAAATGGTAAAGAGTACACACCACAAGAAATCTCAGCGATGATTCTTCAATATTTGAAAGGTTATGCTGAAGACTATCTTGGTGAAAAAGTGACAAAAGCGGTTATCACTGTTCCAGCTTATTTCAATGACGCACAACGTCAAGCAACAAAAGACGCTGGTAAAATTGCTGGTCTTGAAGTAGAACGTATTGTCAACGAACCAACTGCAGCAGCTCTTGCTTACGGTATGGATAAAACAGACAAAGACGAAAAAATCTTGGTGTTTGACCTTGGTGGAGGAACGTTTGACGTCTCTATCCTTGAACTTGGTGACGGTGTCTTTGATGTACTAGCAACTTCAGGTGATAACAAACTTGGTGGTGATGACTTTGACCAGAAGATTATCGACCACTTGGTAGCAGAATTCAAAAAAGAAAATGGTATTGACTTATCAGCAGATAAGATGGCCCTACAACGCTTGAAAGACGCTGCAGAAAAAGCTAAGAAAGACCTTTCAGGTGTGACATCTACACAAATCAGCTTGCCGTTCATCACAGCAGGTCCTGCAGGTCCACTTCACTTGGAAATGACGTTGACACGTGCTAAGTTTGATGAATTAACTTATGACCTTGTGGAACGTACGAAAACTCCAGTTCGTCAAGCTCTTTCAGATGCTGGTTTGTCAGCAAGTGATATTGATGAAGTTATCCTTGTAGGTGGTTCAACGCGTATCCCTGCGGTTGTTGAAGCTGTTCGTAAGGAAACTGGTAAAGAGCCAAACAAATCTGTTAACCCTGACGAAGTTGTTGCTATGGGTGCAGCTATCCAAGGTGGTGTTATCACTGGTGATGTCAAAGACGTTGTCCTACTTGACGTTACTCCGTTGTCACTTGGTATTGAAACAATGGGTGGAGTCTTCACGAAATTGATTGACCGTAACACAACTATCCCAACGTCTAAATCACAAGTCTTCTCAACAGCAGCAGACAACCAACCAGCCGTAGATATCCATGTTCTTCAAGGTGAGCGCCCAATGGCAGCTGATAACAAAACTCTTGGACGTTTCCAATTGACTGATATCCCAGCAGCACCTCGTGGTATCCCACAAATCGAAGTGACATTCGACATTGACAAAAACGGTATCGTATCTGTTAAGGCAAAAGATTTAGGTACACAAAAAGAGCAAACTATCGTTATCCAATCTAACTCAGGCTTGACTGATGAAGAGATTGAAAAAATGATGAAAGATGCTGAAGCAAACGCAGAAGCAGATGCAAAACGTAAAGAAGAAGTTGACCTTCGTAACAATGTTGACCAAACTATCTTTGCTACTGAAAAGACAATCAAAGAAACAGAAGGTAAAGGTTTTGATGCTGAACGTGATGCAGCACAAGCAGCTCTTGATGAGTTGAAAGCAGCTCAAGAAGCTAACAACTTGGACGACATGAAAGCAAAACTTGAAGCATTGAATGAAAAAGCTCAAGCTCTCGCAGTGAAAATGTATGAACAAGCTGCAGCAGCTGCACAAGCAGCCCAAGGTACTGAAGCAGGTGCAACAGATGCTGGTTCAGACGATGTTGTTGATGGCGAGTTTACTGAGAAGTAAGATAATCCTATAGCATGTTTTAGACTGTGAGCTAGAAACAATAAAATAATCTCGTATACCGTTTTGTAAGGCTATTCTTCAGAGGAGGTTTATGTGTTAAGATTGGAAGCAGTTGATGAAGAAAATATCTATCACATTTTAAGTTTAGATGTTTTTGAAGATCAGAAAGATTTTGTTGCTAGTAATGCTGTGAGTCTATCTGAAGCTTATATTGTTCTCAAGGAATACATAGACGCAAAGGTTTTCCCTTTTGGTTTATATGACTCAGGTACATTGATTGGTTTTTTAATGATAGGTTATGGAAAATGTTGGAAGAATGCTCCTAATCTAGCTGATGGAAATTATAATCTTTGGCGTTTGATGATTGATAAAAATTATCAACAGATGGGATATGGAAAGCAAGCTGTTGAATTAGCGATTCAATTTGTAAAAGAACTCCCTTGTGGTGATGCAAACTATTTTTGGTTATCTTATGAAACTGATAATCAACTAGCAAGAGCTTTGTACTCTTCTTGTGGTTTTTATGAAACTGGTGAACTAGTTCATGGTGAATTGATTGCAACACTTGATTTAAAAGGATAGATAAAATCCTATTGCAGAGGTTGTAACCTAACCTCTGTTTTTCGTAAAGAGGCCTTACCAACAGTACTAATGAATAGAAAGGAATTGGACCCAGCCTACTTTCTGAGTTTCGTCTATTTTTTAACGAAAGGAATTGAACCCGCCCTAAAAGCTGTGTGAAAAGGATAAATCGTCTAGAAAATCAGTATTTTCTGCCGATTTCCTATTTTCACTTTGCTTTTTTACGGGCTTGGTATCTTATATGAACAATACAGAATTTTATGAGCGTCTAGGTGTTTCTAAGAATGCATCGCAAGATGAGATTAAGAAAGCCTATCGCAAATTATCTAAAAAATATCACCCTGACATCAATAAAGAAGCTGGTGCTGAACAAAAATACAAAGATGTTCAGGAAGCTTATGAAACTTTGGGAGATGAGCAAAAACGTGCCAGCTATGACCAATTTGGTGCAGCTGGAGCCAATGGAGGCTTTGGTGGCGGTGGCTTCGGTGGTTTTGATGGTGCTGGTTTCGGTGGATTTGAAGATATCTTCTCTAGTTTCTTTGGTGGTGGTGCGTCACGTAACCCGAACGCCCCTCGTCAAGGAGATGATTTACAATACCGTGTCAACTTAACCTTTGAAGAAGCCATTTTTGGAGCTGAAAAAGAGGTTCGTTATAACCGAGAAGCTACTTGTCAGACGTGTACCGGAACAGGAGCTAAGCCTGGAACAAGTCCTGTGACATGTAGTCGATGTCATGGTTCAGGTAGTATGACAGTAGATATGCAAACACCACTTGGGATGATGCGTCGTCAGGTGACATGTGATCTTTGTCACGGACGAGGTCAAGAAATTAAAGAACCTTGTCAAACATGTCGTGGTACAGGGCATACTAATGAAACACATACTGTCTCTGTTAAAATCCCAGCTGGTGTTGAGACAGGTCAACAGATTCGCTTGCAAGGCCAAGGAGAAGCTGGTTTCAATGGTGGACCATATGGAGATCTTTTTGTCATGATCAATGTGATGACTAGTGATAAGTTCAAACGTGATGGGTCAACCATTTATTATAGTTTGAACATTAACTTCGTCCAAGCAGCTTTAGGTGATACTGTTGATGTGCCGACTGTGCACGGTGCCGTCGAAATGGCTATCCCAGCAGGTACGCAAACAGGTAAAACTTTCCGCTTGAAAGGTAAAGGAGCACCTCGCTTGCGTGGTGGAGGTCAGGGTGACCAACACGTTACAGTCAACATTGTCACACCAACCAAGCTAAATGATGCCCAGAAAAAAGCCCTGCAAGATTTTGCAGCAGCAAGTGGTATTGATGATGTCCAACCAAAACGTAAAGGTTTCTTTGATAAAATAAAAGATGCCTTTGAGGAGTAATTCGAACAATAGATAAAAAAGAAACAGTATCAGTGGACCTTAAGTCAGAACTGATACTGTTTTTTGATAGATGTTTTGTTATTTGCGTTGAGATAGGAGAATGATTAATCCGATAATGCCAGCAAATATGAAACCAATTATTATTAAAAAGTATAAAGACACGCCAATCATAGTGCCCTCCTGTCTGACGGTTTGGTATTGGTACGATAGTGACGGACAAGATGATATATGCCGTAGATTAGTAGAGCTATCAAAAAGTAGTACATGCCACTCATCATCAAGACAATAAAAAGTTTCGTTAAGGTCATGAGTATACCTCCTTGCAAGATAATGATAACGCTATCAAGATTGTTTGTCAAATCTTTTCGTGTTATCAACTTGGGAAATATGATAAAATAGCTTCATGGTTAGATATAAGGCAATCATTTCCTATGACGGAACCTTATTTTCTGGTTTTCAGCGTCAGCCTGATGCTAGGACGGTTCAAGAGGAAATAGAAAAAACACTTCAACGTTTGAATAGTGGTCAAGCAGTGACGGTTCATGGCGCAGGTCGGACAGATGCTGGTGTCCATGCTTATGGTCAGGTTATCCACTTTGACTTACCACAGGAGCGTGATGTGGAAAAGCTACGTTTTGGTTTAGACACGCAAGCTCCAGATGATATTGATATTGTGTCAGTGGAGGTGGTCTCTGATGATTTTCATGCTCGATACAATAAACATGTCAAGACCTATGAGTTTTTAGTGGATACGGGCCGTCCGAAAAATCCGATGATGCGTCACTATGCGACGCCTTTTCCGTATACCGTCAATTTAGTAGCCATGCAAGAGGCCATTGTTGAGGTTGTTGGAACTCATGATTTTACAGGATTCACAGCTGCTGGAACTAGTGTTGACAATAAGGTCAGAACGATCAGTGAGGCAAGTGTTGTGCGTGATAAGGACACTACTATGCTCCGTTTTCGTTTTACAGGTAATGGTTTCTTGTATAAGCAGGTTCGTAATATGGTAGGCACCTTGTTGAAGATTGGTAATGGTCGTATGCCTGTTGAACAGATGAAGATGATTTTGGAGACGAAAAATCGTGATTTGGCAGGCCCAACAGCGGGTCCAAATGGTCTGTATTTAAAGGAGATTCGCTATGAAGACTAAGTATATGCTGACGATTGCTGGAAGTGATGTCTTGAGTGGTGGAGGTATGCAGGCGGATTTAGCTACCTTTACGCGACATGGTTTGTTTGGCTTTGTAGCACAAACCTGTATGACAAGTGTTGATGTTAATGGATTTGAGATTATTCCCACTGACAGTAAATTATTCGCGAAACAGTTAAATAGTTTAGCTGATGTTCCGTTTACAGCTATAAAATTAGGGTTATTACCTAACATTGAAATTATAGAACAAGTTAAGCATTTTTTAGGCTCGCATCAAGATTTACCGATTGTGCTAGATCCTGTTTTGGTCTTTAAAGAAAATCACGATCAGACAATTTCTGTCATGCGAGACCAGATGGTGACCTTGTTTCCTTTGGTCACGCTCATTACCCCCAATCTGCGCGAGGCAGAAATCTTATCAGGAATGACTATCACTAATATATCTGAGATGGTATCAGCAGCTAGATGTTTACATGAACTAGGTGCTAAAGCTGTTGTCATAAAAGGTGGAGTTCGTATGGATAAGCATTCAGCTGTGGATGTCTATTTTGATGGTCAGGATGTGACGGTTCTTAGTCAGCCAATTGTACACCAGAATAATAATGGTGCAGGTTGTACCTTTGCTTCTAGTATCGCAAGTCATTTAGCTAAAGCCATCTCACCAGTTCAAGCTGTTGCTCAAGCTAAACAAGATGTTCATGAAGCCATTCAAAACGCCAACGAATATGGGGTACAAGGGCGTAATCACGAATGAAAAAGGAGAAAAAGACATGCTTAAATTGAATAACATGAGCCGGCTTGCTATGATGATAGCTTTAACTATTGTGTTAGGGATATTTGTTCAAATTAAGACAGCTACAGGTTTTTTGACGCTTTTAGATGCGGGAATTTTCTTTGCGGCCTTTTATTTTGGTAAAAAAGAAGGTTTTTTAGTGGGAGCGTTGTCAGGTTTTTTGATTGATTATTTACTAGGTTACCCGCAGTGGATGTTGGTCAGTCTAGTAGCGCATGGTTTGCAAGGCTATTTTGCGGGGTGGCATGGCAATAAGAGATTTTTGGGGTTGATGCTAGCCACAGTAGTGATGGTAGGTAGTTATTTTGTGGCCTCTGTGCTTTTCTATAATCTAGGTGAGGCTATGCTGGGTCTCTATGGTAACATACTGCAAAATACAGTGGGTATCGTCGTTGGTTACCTGATATACCGTTTACTAAAAAAATATTAAACAGATGACAGAAATTGGGTTAAAATCGGACATAGGACAGTGGACGGTTTAAAATCCAATTTCTTTTTTTGAGGTATGGTATAATGAGAGGTAAAGTGAATAGTTAATGGAGAAGAAACGATGGAAATGGATAGATTAGGGTCAGAAGTGAAAGCCCTAGTAGCTGACATTGTTGACCGTAGTGCGCTAAAATCGGGACAATTATTTGTTCTTGGTTTATCCAGCTCAGAAGTGCTTGGTGGGCAGATTGGTAAGGCTTCTAGTCAAGAAGTTGGAGAAGTGGTCGTCAAGGCGGTGCTTGATGTTTTAGTGCCAAAGGGAATTGCTCTTGCTGTTCAAGGATGTGAGCATGTCAATCGTGCTCTAGTCGTTGAAGAGTCTGTCGCAGAACAAAAAGATTATGAGATTGTCAATGTATTGCCAACTTTACATGCAGGAGGTAGCGGTCAATTAGCTGCTTTTAAATACATGTCCCAACCAGTCATGGTTGAGGAGATTACAGCACACGCCGGAATTGATATTGGGGATACTGCCATTGGTATGCACGTCAAACGTGTTCAGGTTCCTTTGGTACCGCTACAACGAGAACTTGGGCAAGCTCATGTTACAGCTCTAGCAAGCCGCCCTAAATTGATTGGTGGAGCAAGGGCTATGTATCAAGCTGATAACATTAGAAAGGATTAGGAGATTGTCATGTATCAAATGATTGCTTTTGATATGGATGGTACGTTGTTGCAAAGTGACCATTCTATTGCTCAGTCAACCTTAGAAGCCATTAGCCGTGCTAATCAAAAGGGTAAGGAAATTGTCTTATCAACGGGTCGTCCCCTGTCAGAATTAGCAGCTTATTTGCCACTTTTAACAGATGTTCGTTATGGTGTTTTGACCAGTGGCGCTTTTGTATATGATTTTACGGATAAACAGATTTTAGATAAAAAGGTATTGAAGGCAGAAGTTGTACAAGAAGTCGTCAATTTAATGGCTAGGCAAGATATGATGTTAGTGATTATGCTTGATGGTCAGGGTTATCTTCAGAAAGATCAGTTTGAGCGTATCTCGGATTATCATTTGGAGAAATTCAAGGACCTTTATCAAGAAACGGCGCTTTTTGTAGATGATATAGCTAGTTTCTTATTGGAGCATCAGACATCATTTGAAAAGATTAATCTATATCATTTAACCCAAGAGGACAGACGAACTTCTTTAGAAATGTTACAACCTTATGCAGTTGCTCTTGTGGAGACAGAAGTCACGGGTCTTGAAATAGCAGCACAGGGTGCCGATAAAGGACAAAGTTTATCTCATCTTTGTGATGTTTTAGGCATATCGATGTCTTCGGTTATTGCTGTTGGAGATGCTGATAACGACATCAGTATGATTCGTATGGCAGGGCTAGGTCTAGCGATGGGGAACGCCAATGCCACTATTAAGCAATTAGCAGATCATGTTTTAGCTGATAATGATAGCGGAGGATGTGCGCAAGCTATTGATGAGTATTTGCTGACATGAAAATGCCTTGCCTAAAAATTTCATATGAACATTTTTAATCAAAAAGCCATTGTTAGAAATGGTTGCAGTGATCTAGATAACACCAACTAATTTAAAGGACTTGGAAATTTTCCGGTCTTTTTTTAAAATTATTGTTCAAATTCATTTTAGATTCATCGTTTTTCTGTAAACTAAATTTATCAGGTGAAGCGAAAACCTGTAATATGTAGAAAAAAGGAAATGATGATGAAACAAATAGTATCCAAAAAATTAACACATTCACTTGTATTAGTAACACTGTCGGTTGCAGTATTTTCACCAGTAGCAACTGTTTCGGCAAATCAAAAGCCTTCTGCTCAAGTTCAAGTCTCAAAAAAGGAAATGAGTTTAGAAGAGGCTAAAAAGCTTGCCTTGCAAGGAACTAAGGGAGGTAAGGTTATTGAGATGTATCTGGATGGGGATGATTTTTCTCCTATGTATGAATTGACGGTTGTTGATGGTACACAGAAAAAGGAAATTGATATTGATGCTTTTTCGGGTAAGATTGTTAAATCTAAAGTAAAAGATGTTTCGACATCTAAGAAATATCAATTGCTAGCTAAAGCGGGCTATAAAGTCACTGTTGATGAAATCGAAAAAATTGTTTTCAAGCGTTACCCTAAAGGTTTATTGAAAGAGATTAGTTTGGAGTCCGAAATGGGCAAAGTCTTATATGAGGTGACGGTATATGAAGGCTTTGAAGAAATCCAGTTAATGATAGATGCCAAAACAGGACAGGTATTATCAGAAGTAAGAGAAATGGACGAGGATTAAGGAGAGTGAAAATGAACAAACATGAATTGAAATCAGTTATTCAAAAAAGTGATGACAAAGGCCTTTACTTTTTTGCTAGAAAATACCGTAAGGGGATAGTGGGAATTATTGCACTGCTTGTTTTAGGAACTATTATGGGCTTGGCTTATGACTTTTACGGTGATTATCAAGAGCATCAACCGTTAGATATGACTCAAATGAGATATGATGAAAACGAAGTTCGTCAGTTAATTTCTGAAAAAATGGCTGATGCTACGATTACTGAATTGGAATTAGACCGTGAAAAAGATCATTTGGTTTATGAAGTGACAGCATTTGTGAATGGTGTAGAAAAAGAATTCAAAGTAGATGCTATGACGGGAGACATCTCTGAGGGCATGTTTGATTTCTAAAATCAGGTCAGATGGGCTAGAATGATTGCGAGATTTCGAAAAATTACTTACAATAGACATAAAACATACATGGTAGGTAAAGTGTGAAAATATTAGTCGTTGAAGATGATAGA
Organism: Streptococcus fryi; assembly: GCF_053206505.1. NCBI lineage: Bacteria > Bacillati > Bacillota > Bacilli > Lactobacillales > Streptococcaceae > Streptococcus > Streptococcus fryi. Next base: position 39,292 of record NZ_JBRUGW010000014.1, read on the forward strand.
GTGCTTAACAAGAGTATTGTCAAACTCTTGAAAACACAGCAGTATAGTGTTGATATGGCTTTTGATGGTGAAGAAGCATTGGATTACATCATGATGGCTCAGTATGATGTTTTGTTGATAGATGTCATGATGCCCAAAATGAATGGCTTTGATTTGGTGAAAGAGCTTCGTCAAAGAGGGGTGAAAACCCCTGTTTTGCTGTTGACGGCACGTGATAGCTTGGAAGATAAAATTCAGGGCTTGGATTTAGGAGCAGATGATTATGTCGTAAAACCGTTCGAATTTGATGAACTCCTTGCGCGGATAAGAGCGCTTCTGAGGCGGGATAACAGACAACATTTAACAAGTACTATAAAGCTTGGCGAACTTGTTGTTGATTTGAACAATAAACAATTATTCAAACAGGGTGTGATGCTTGATTTAACGGCTAAAGAGTATCAAATTTTTGAATACTTGGTTAGGAATTCTGACAGAGTTTTATCTAGAGAACAAATTAGAGAGCATGTTTGGGGGTTTGATTACCTTGGTGAATCTAACATTATCGATGTGTTGGTTAAGAATCTCAGGAAAAAGATAGGAGATTCCACTCTTATTGAAACAAGGAGGGGGGTAGGCTATCTTGTCAAAAGTGAAAAAATTACCTCAACATAAAAGTATCATTACAAGAGTTATGCTGTGGTACACATTTCTTGTTTTCTTGTTAATAAGTCTTGTTATTGTTGGAGCTTTTTGGTTATCGGGGACTTGGTCGGATGTCCAAGCACAGTTAGAGTTACGAGCGGATGTCAATGAAATAGCCAGCGATTTAGAAGAATTTGAATCCTTTGAAGATGGGGTTTACTACAGTCTTTATAATAATGAGGGGCAAATGATACAAGGAGAGGTTCCTACTGGTTTTCATAACCTTAATGCTTCCCTCATGTTCAGAGATGGTTACATATCAGATGTTTTAGATGGCGAAAAAAGTTTTCAGTATCTTGACAAACATTTGTCAATGGATGGGATGTGGCTAAGGGCTGTTAGACAAAAAGAAGCCATTAGTCGTGAATTACAATTATTTTTGTGGAGTCTGATATTGATTTCTCCACTTTTTTTAGGGGTTATGACCTTTGGTGGCTATAACATTTTAAAAAGGTCTATTGGTCCTGTTTCGCTAATGACACAATTAGCTTCTGATATTACAGAGCACCATGATTATTCTCGCAGGTTGGAGGTTCCTAAAGTAGATGATGAGATTAGTCAGCTGGCACGGACTCTAAATCAGATGTTATCGTCTATTGAATCTTCTTTTTGGCGAGAAAAACAATTTACAGATAATGTATCACACGAATTACGGACTCCTATTGCTGTAATCATGGCGGAGAGTGAATTTGGTCGACGCTATTCATCTGATTTAGCAGAGTCTCAAGAATCTCATGATATTATCCATCGTCAGGCAGGTCAGATGAAAGCGATGGTTGAGCAGATGTTAGAGTTAACGAGAACTGAGCAAGCAAATGCAGCTATTTTTACACGTCTTTCCTTGTCTGATTTGGTTACCCAATTTTTAAAGGATAATCAGCGTTTACTTGACGATAAGCAAATCATTTTAGATATAAAGATTACTCCGGATATTGTTATTTTTGGAGATGAACTTCTTTTGAGAAGGTTGTTTGACAATCTATTTAGTAATGCAGTCAAATTTACAAGCGACCGAATTTCTGTCTCTTTAACTAATGATAACCATAAAATAGTACTATCGGTTGCAGATAATGGTTATGGTTTAGCTGAAGAAGATAAAACTAGAGTTTGGGAAAAATTTTATCAGGTTGACGTTGCGAGAACAAACTCTGAAAACAGTGGGATTGGTTTGGGTTTATCGCTTGTTGCAACAATAGCTAAGCGACATCGCGCATCTTATAATCTGATTAGTAATTTGGGTGAAGGAACGACAATTGAAATCATTTTTCCTGAAGTTAAAGATTAACCTAGTGAAATAGTGCTTTTGATGATGACATGATACGTTGTAAATAGCCGGTATAGTTTGTTTTGCCAAAGCTAATTATTCTTGTTAGGCTAGATTTGGTAAGAAAAAAACTCTTAGACTCATAAAAGTTGTCTAAGAGTTTTTTGATGCACGAGTCTCATCAAGTAATCCTGATTGGCGTAAAGCTTCTTGATAAAGCTTGTAAAATTGACTATAAATGTTGAATTGTTGTCCGTTAGTCGTTGTAATATCGATACGGTAAATCACCTGGCCATTAACCAGTGTCCGTGGTCCCTGAATGATAGGGTGGCCAATGATTTCAGGGTGTTTGCTGACGTGTTCGTGGTTGACGTCTTCTATAAGTTGTTGTAGCTTAGTCATATCAATGGCGAATGGAATTGGCAAATCAATTTGTGCCCGCATTTTGCCACGAGATAGATTGCTCACAACGGTAATGTTACGGTTAGGGATATAGTTGTAGGTGCCGTCTAATTGTAGAAGTTGTGTGGTTCTAATGCCAAGATTGGTAACAACCCCAGTGATGTTCTGTATGATAACTGTATCACCAACGTCATACTGTCTCTCAATGAGGATAAATACGCCATTAACAAGATCTGTTAGAAACCCTTGTGCCCCAAGACCTATCGCAAGACCAGCTATACCTGCACCGGCAAGCAGACTGGAGATGGGAACACCGATAATGGCTAAAATAGAGTAGACTAAAATAAAGTAGAGGCTATAATTAAGACTGTTTTGCAAGAGCTTAACAATGGTGTTTTGTCTGCTTTGATCTTGTAGGGTAAATGCCTTCGATTTGAATATTTTCCTTTTGAAGATAAACTTCAGTGTTTTTTTAAAGATAATAAAGCTAAGGATTAACAGTAACAAGGAAGCTATCTTTGATAAAAGTTCTAGTCCGAGTTCTTCGATGTTTATCGTTTTAAAATAAGTATTGATGAGTTTCATGGAAAACCTTTCCTGTTATAAAATAGGTATATATAGTGTATCAAAAAAAGTAAAAATTGACGATTGTTGTTGTGGCATTACTGAAAAATCTATAGCGCTTTGGGAAGGTTTTCATTTGACTAGAAAGTAAAGAAATATTTTGAAAAAACCTTTATAATATGTTAAACTAAACTGTATCATAAATTTTAAGGAGAGATGACGACATGTCAGTATCATTCGAAAACAAAGAGACTAATCGTGGGGTAATTACATTTACGATTGGTCAAGATCAAATTAAACCAGCTCTTGATACGGTTTTTAACCGTGTACGTAAAAATCTTAATGTACCAGGATTCCGCAAAGGACAAGTTCCACGCCCAATCTTTAACCAACGTTTTGGTGAAGAAGCTCTTTACGAAGATGCTTTAAATACTCTATTGCCAGCGGCTTATGAAGCTGCAGTAGCTGAATTGGGTCTCGATGTTGTGGCACAACCAAAAATTGATATCGTATCAATGGAAAAAGGTCAAGACTGGACAATTACTGCTGAAGTGGTGACAAAACCTGAAGTGAAACTTGGTGCTTATAAAGACCTTGAAGTGTCAGTTGAATTGACTAAAGAGGTTACAGATGAAGATGTTGATGCTAAGATTGAACGTGAGCGCAACAATTTAGCTGAACTTGTTGTTAAAGAAGGTGAAGCTGTAGAAGGTGATACAGTTGTTATCGACTTTGTTGGTTCAGTTGATGGTGTTGAGTTTGATGGTGGTAAAGGTGATAACTTCTCACTTGGACTTGGTTCAGGTCAATTTATTCCAGGTTTTGAAGAGCAATTAGTTGGTAGCAAAGCTGGTGATAAAGTAGATGTCAATGTAACATTCCCAGAAAACTATCAAGCAGAAGATTTAGCTGGTAAAGCTGCTGTGTTTGCAGTAACTGTTCATGAAGTTAAGGCTAAAGAAGTACCAGCGCTTGATGACGAGCTTGCTAAAGATATCGACGAAGAAGTTGAGACACTTGATGAGTTGAAAGCAAAATACCGCAAGGAACTTGAAGAGTCTAAAGCAGCATCTTACGATGATGCAGTAGAAGGTGCGGCTATTGAATTGGCTGTTGCAAATGCAGAAATCGTTGATTTACCACATGAAATGGTTCATGCAGAAGCAGATCGTGCTTTAAACGAATACCTTGGTAATATGCAACGTCAAGGGATCTCGCCAGAAATGTACTTCCAATTGACAGGAACAACTCGCGAAGATCTTCATCATCAATTTGAAAGTGATGCAGAAACACGCACTAAGACAAATCTTGTAATCGAAGCGATTGCTAAAGCAGAAGGTTTTGAAGCGTCTGATGATGAAATTGAAGCTGAAATCACAGGTTTAGCTACTGAATATGGTATGGATCCAGAACAAGTACGTAGCCTGTTGTCACCAGAAATGTTGAAACACGATATCACAATGAAAAAAGCTGTTGATGTCATTACTAGTTCAGCAAAAGTAAAATAAGTAAATCATAAGAAGACTGGTTAGTTCTGGTCTTCTTTCTCGTTTTGTCACCACTTTATATAGCTAAATTCCCAAACTAACTTCCACCGTCTGTTAAAGTGTAAGTTAATCTGATAAAACCTCTAACAACCAGTGGAAATCCGTGTCAGGGTAAGTTCCACTGGTTTTTATAATGGTTGATTTTATTGCATTTTTAGGCGAATTTAGGTTAAAAAAAGGGTACACAAAATCCCCTCATCTGAAAGCGTTTCAGATTAAGTTCCGTTATGGTGGAAGTTAGTGTGAGACGTTTGCGTGGCTTATATTAGGTTAGTTTTTAGAATTTATGTTGGAGTAATTTTGGGGACTGACAGACGTCTTCAGCGGGAATTAAGGAAATGCCAAGAAGTTTAGCCAGTTCTTCGTCATAGGTAAAGGTAAAGAGCTCATAAGCTGATTTCCCATTCAAAGCAGCGCGTTTCACGCTATTGACATGAGAACAGACTAGGTTGATATCGTCCTGAGTTAAGTTATCAAAAGAAGTTCCCTTTGGTAGAATATCGCGAATAAGGGAGTGATTTTTCTCAATTCTTCCTTTCTGGTCAGAGCGATTAGGGTCACAAAAGAATAGTTTAATCTCACCTCTGATATCCATCTCGATGTCATCAACTCTGGCAAATTCTCCGCCATTATCTGTAAGAATGATAGGGAAAACGTCGAAGAAATTTCTATCAGCCTCATAAAGTGTGTTCTTGATGACATAGAAGTGTTTAGCGACCTCAAGAGCGGTTTTATTGTCCAGAAGTCTAGCGAAGATAAAGTTACAGAAAGACAAATTGAAGGTGAGTAATACTTTTCCGCCAACCCGTCCAATAACAGTGTCCATTTCAAGCCAAGAGGTCAGCTGTCTATGTGTCAGGTAGTTTTGGAAGTCCTCGTAAGAACGCCCTTTTTTAGCTTCTTTAGGGATAGAAGGCAGGTTAGATTTGCGCCTTTCTTTGAATTTTACAGCTCTAGCCAGATCAATAGGAGCGATAGAAAGGTATCCTTTACGGATGTGTCGATAGACGGTTGAGGAACTGACATCAAGGTTATGCGTTTTAAGGATGTGATAGATGTGTTGTCCCTTTTTCACACCATCAGAAATGACTTTATCCATATCCCAGAAGGTTTGAGAGTTGAGAGGAGTTCCTTCTCGAGCCTCAACGAGGGTTTGTTCGTATTGTTTTTGAGCCTGTTTAGCGAGGTAGAAGATTTTCTTGTAGCCACAATTTTGTCTTCTCTTAGGACATCCGTTACAGACAAATGGAGCTTTATCAAGGAGAGGGCAAGGAAGCCCATCACTGGTAGAGGTTCTGACCTGTCTTTTACGTTTGACCTTTTTGGAAACGGTAGTAGGATCTTTTAGGATAGTTTTTCCAATGGCTTTGAAGGATTCTCCACGTTCTAAGCCAAGTTGGATGTCATTGCGGTCTGAGAGGGTAAGGTGTTTATATTTTGTCATAGTAAGAACTCATTTCTAACACAAACGTCTCAGACTTAATTCCACCATAAAAATCCGTTTTAGACTAACTTCCACTTCGAAAGATAAAGTGGAACTTACGTTGGGAAATTACCACCACTTTATATACAAGGTAAATGTTGATTTTCTTTGACTAATTGATGAAATTAGCGTAAAATAGTGTGGAGACCTTATCGTCTGATTATTCTAATGATCAGTCAGCTATGAGAAAAAGAAAAGAGGAGAACTGTCTTGGAATTAGAAGTATTTGCTGGACAAGAAAAAAGTGAATTATCATTGATTGAAGTAGCGCGAGCGATTTTAGAGGTTCGTGGTCGTGATAATGAAATGTACTTTAGTGACTTGGTTAATGACATTCAAGTTTATTTGGAAAAGTCAGATGAGGAGATTCGTGAAGCTCTTCCTTATTTCTATTCAGATTTGAATACGGATGGTAGTTTTATTCCTTTAGGTGAGAATAAGTGGGGCCTTCGTTCATGGTACGGTATTGATGAAATTGATGAAGAAATCATCACCTTGGAAGATGAAGAAGAAGGAGCTCCAAAACGTAAGAGAAAACGTGTTAACGCCTTTATGGATGGTGATGATGATGCGATTGACTACAACGATGATGATCCAGAAGATGAGGACTATCGTTCATTGGCATCAGATTTGGATTATGGAGATGATAATCCAGATGACGAGAAATCAGAGGTTGATTCGTATGATTCAGAATTAAATGAAATCATTACAGATGATGACTTGGAAGAAGATGTCGAGCTAAATGAAGAAGATGATGACTACTCTGATGATGAGGTCGAGGAAGAAGTGGAGTAACACCAATCAGTGCCTTAAATAAGATAGGAGGGATTAGAGCAAATGCAAACGGCAGTCTGTTCTAGTCTCTTTTTTGGCTCTTTGTCAACTGTAGTGGGTAGATGAAAAGCTAACATCTGGAGAGAATCAGATTGGTTCTCTCCTTTTTGATGTTCAAGGCAATCAAAATCCTTCTTTTAAAGTTGTCAAAGTTTCGGAATCC
>NZ_JBRUGW010000015.1:0-46098 GCF_053206505.1 Streptococcus fryi
ACCACTGCTCTTTCAAGATGGTTTGTACGAACATACTCACCATAAGGGTAAAAGACAGAGGATGCATGATAAGTTCGATGAAAGACCTTATTAACGCGATCGATATTTTCACGACTGATTGTCTCTTTTTGAACCCAACCACTGGTGACATCACTACTATCTGGTGTTTCAGTTCCAGAATCTGTACTTGAGTTCTCAACTGGTACAAACGCATCCAATCGTCCATCGGTTGCTGGTGGCAGGGTAACTGGCGAGCTCACTACCTTATCATACTCAAAATTTTCCTTTGTCGAGACCATTAATTCCACAACTAAAGGACTAAATAGATTGATAGAAGTATCGTCATTCGGGATGAGTGAATACGTTATATCAATACTTTCCTTAAGTGGAGAGCCAATAGCTAAGCTATATTCTCCTCCGCCTAGGTGAGTAGCGGAGATGCCAGAAACATTTAGTGCATAACCTTCTGGTACTCTCATTAGGATTTCAGAAACTTCTCCCTCAATAGACGGAGTGGATAACTGCTGGGGTTGTCCTATTGCTTGCCTAACAACGTTTTTGGCATCATTAAAATAAGTTTCTTGATGACTAATGGATTCTAAGAGAAGGGAATCAAGTCCATGCGCTTGTGCATAAGACAACGCAAACGCATTAAGTGCCTTCAAATACTGTTTATCCTCTTCAGAGAGATTCATGGCTTCAATCGCCTGATCACTATAACCAGAAAAACGATTAAACTCCATCTCAAAAGATTCTGTTAATAAGGATTCAATTGATTTTAAGTAATTACCTAAAGTAGCTGCTTGATCCTGAACATCAAAAGAAGAACTATTTTCTAGCGACTCCTTAACAGCCGCCTGTATTTTTGCATCATAGTCTGATAGAGCAGTGTCAATGTTCCCATTTAGTTCTCTAAGCTTAGCTGTAAAAGCTTCAACATCTTGTTTAATTTGATTTGCTTTAGTCTGTGTATCAGCTAAAATTTCAGGATTGCTATGTTCTGATGATATCTGTTCATTTAAAGCTGACAATTGGCTTAACTGCTCTTCAACATTCAGTTTAGAAAATTCATCATCATAGGTTTTGAGACTTTCTTCCCGCTTAAGAATAGACTCCTGCCATTCTTCTTGCAAAGATTTTATCTGCTCAAGTTCTGCTGTATAAACCTTATTGACATCGATAATTGATGTAAAGGCATCATTGGATTCGAGCAGACTTTTTTGAAAACTGGTATAAGCAGACAACAATTCCGTCGGAGAGGAAGAAACTCCTGTAAATTGTCTGGAATACATGGTCAGGGGGCTGATTAGATTATTATCAAAACTATTTAATACTCTACCGTCAGCACTAACAACATCACCGACTTGACCTTGAGCAGTCTGGAGATTTCCAACAACACTAAGGAAGTAAACGTGAATCAAATCTTGATTAAACAGTCTCTTCAAATCAACAACCGCTTGTTCAGCTTGTTTCACCAAATGGTTTTTATCTGATTTAATTTGATATTGAAATACTGCTTGAGCTGGAGAAGTGCTCTCCAAAGCTAATGAATCTTGTGAAAACTTAGTGGGTAACACAACCATCAACTGATACACACTATTCTCAAGTCCCCTCTCTGCAATAGAACGACTAACCACTTCAACAGAGTAACCGCCCTTATCAGCAAAGGAAGTTGTCAATAATTCACCAATATTGACCTGTTGGCCATTATAAAGCATACCAGCATCTTCATTAACAACCGCTATTTTTAGAGCATTATTTCTAGACAAAACCTGTTCTGATGACTCTGTCGAAAGAGTGCTAGGTTTAATAATTCCCCAGTAGGAGACTATAGAGACTATTGATAGCAACAAACCTATCAGTATTAAATTTTTTCTTGTCATACCATATTACTCCTTTGGGATAACATAACAAAAGGGCTGAGGAAGCCTCCCCAACCCAACACGTGTGTTTGTCTTTTCTTAATTAAGACCAAAGTTACGAGACAAATCTTGGTCGTTTTGTTGCATGGCTTGAGCCGTCTTGTCAAGCTGAGTATTGATTTGTTGCATCAATTCTGCAAAGTTCTGAACTTTTGGCTTCAATTCATTAAATTGGTTGTCAAAGCCTTGGAATGCAGCACCTTCCCATTCGCTACGAAGCGTGTCTTGAAGACGTTGCAAGTTGTTCAAAATTGTTGTGATATCATTTGAGGCTTTTCCATACTCTCGAGCACGACTTTGAAGCGTTTCTGGGGATACACGGATTTGTCCTGACATAAGGTTGGTCTCCTTTGTATTTGATTAATCTATTCTATCATGAAATAAAACTTATTACAAGTATTTTTGTACCAAATTCACAAACAATTTAATACTTTTTATCCCCCTACTTTTTAACGATTTAATCAAAGAGTATGCAAATACCATCATAAACCCCCACTAAGTAAGGACACTCACTATAAGGGAAACAATTCCACAATCATAAAGCTCTTGAAATCGAGCTATTTCAAATGTTTCGGAGTTTAAGATTGTATCAATTTCTATACACTCACTTCTACCGACCATATCGGTGACTTAAGAGAGGGGGGACATCTATTCCCTCATACTCCTTTACCCATGTCCCCTCCATGTGTCTGAGGAAATAAATCATCTAAAAATACACCAGCATATCAGCCACTTCAACTAAGGTAATTACTCTGATACTTCCCCACCCCAAGCTAAAAAGCCTTGTCTCCAAGGTTTTCTAGGCTTTCACCAGCAGAACGACTACCTTGACGTGTGCTGATAGGTCATATCTATATTATGGAACGGAATTAATTAGATTAAGTTTGAAATTATACTTTATCTTTATTTTTAAGAATCCCAATAGCGATAGTATCATATGTCTTGTCGGATAGTTTCAAGTTGTTGCTCCAAATCATCAATCCTGTCTTCAAGTGGCGTAGTGTCTTTTGCCATGTCAATTAAACGTTCCGTATTGGCAATAATCTCATCTCGATTACTGAGGAGCTGATTGATGGCTGAAAGAAACCATGCTTTAATCTCTTCTTCCGTCACATGAGGTGTCTGACATTTGTGCTCACCCTTATACTTGGCATTGCACTGGTAGATGGTTCGTTTGTACTTACTGGTCGAATGCCACACCTTACTTCCAAAAGCTGACCCACAATCACCGCAGAACAGCCTTCCTGTGAAGATATTACTGGTTTGCCGTTTCTTTTCCAACTTATCCAATTCAACCTGAACCAAATCAAAGACCGCTCGGTCAATAATGGCATCATGGTTGTTCTCCACGTAGTACTGAGGACCTTAGTCCCTACAGGATAGATTGTTTTTAGGTGGTTAAAGATTTTTGAGTTCATGTTATTCTCCAATGTAAGGAATGATACTTGCGGTTGTTGGGTAGATTTCATAGAGTTTTTCAAGTGTTGTTGTCATGGTTTTGTTCTCCTCTTCTTTTGTTGTGTACATATTAACTCTAAAGGAGATTTATATCCAGTCATTTCTCGATTATTTTGAAGATATTTTTGATAATGCTTCGCTTGCTAATATGGAGTTCGCTTCATCAAAGGTCAAAGTCTGTCCATCACGCAATACCGTCACGTTGTCATTTCCTGCTGACTCTATATAACGTTTGACAATAACATCCACGAACTTTTCATCAAGCTCAATGCCGTAGCACACTCGACCTGTTTGGTCTGCGGCCATTAGGGTTGAACCAGAACCAAGGAATGGATCTAGGACAAGCGTTCCTCGCATGGATGAATTTTGAATAGGATAGGCCATCAGAGGAATTGGTTTCATCGTTGGGTGGTCTTTGCTAGACTTTGGACGGTCATACTCCCAGATTGTTGTCTGTTTACGGTCACTGAACCATTGGTGTTTTCCTTTTTGTCGCCACCCGTACAAAACTGGCTCATGTCGCCATTGGTAGGGACTACGTCCGAGAACAAGTGAATTCTTCTTCCAAATGCAACACCCACTCAAATAAAATCCAGCATCCTTGAAAGCTTTTCTAAAGTTTAGACCTTCTGTATCCGCATGGAAAACATAGATAGAGGCATCAGCTTCCATATGCTTTTCTACTTGAGTGAACATGGAAAAGAGAAATTGGTAAAAGTCACTATCAGGCATATTGTCATTCAAAATCTTTCCAGCTGTTTCTTCTACATTAACGTTATAAGGAGGATCTGTCACAACAAGATTGACTTTCTTATCACCTAGTAGTTGATCGTAGGTTTCTGCCTTAGTGGAGTCACCACAAATCACTCGGTGTTTTCCGAGTTGCCAGATGTCTCCACGTCTAGCGACTGTTGGTTTCTTCAGCTCCTCATCCACATCGAAATCGTCTTCAGATAACTCCTTGTCATGAATGTTGGAGAGGATGTCATCAATTTCTGGCGGTTCAAAACCAGTCAGGTCGAGATTGAAATCAGACTCCTGTAAATCCAAAAGCAAGTCCGCCAAAAGCTGGTCATCCCATTGACCGGTGATTTTATTAAGGGCAATGTTTAAGGCCTTTTCATCTTCCTTGGATAAATCGACAATGACACATTTGGCAGTTTCATAGTCTAAGTCCTTCAATACAGTTAATCGTTGATGACCACCAATAACCGTCAAATCCTTGTTGACAATGATGGGGTCTACATAGCCAAACTTGAGCAGGCTTTGCTTAATCTTTTCGTATTCCTTGTCACCCTTTTTTAGCTTTTTTCGAGGATTATATGAGGCTGGGTGTAGTTCAGACAATCGAATTTCTCTAATTTCCATTGTTGGTTGGCTTGTCATTGGTTTCTCCTTTATAAAAGCGTGATTGAATGTAACACGAATGGCTACAAAATTTTCTATTTGGATTGGCATAAGATAAAAATGACCTGCCACAGTTTTGGCAAGTCAATTCATCGTATGCAGTTTTGGTTTTATCATGTTGGCTTTGATGGTTTCGCCACCAAATCGCTCGACAGCTATTCGAGCAGAACTTTTTAGGTCTGCCTTGGACTGCATGGTGTAATTTTTTCATGCAGTTCTTACAATAAGGACGTTCTCCTTCATCAAGCTGATACTTGACGAACTGACCCATTCCTTTTAATTCTGGGTATCTACGGCAATATTGCTTCACCGAACCAAGAGACAGATTTAACATTTGAGCAATGGCACCATAGCCAAATCCATCTCGCCTAAGCTTCCAAATGTCTCGACGCTGATTATCGTTCATTTGTTTTCCTCCAAGAACTAAAAATGATTGATTGCTCTATTTTTCATGTATTTACCCCTTCAAAAACAGGCTAAAACAGACACTAGCAAACGATACTTACCCTGCTAGAAAGATTGACACCATAATGGTTCACGTCACTTTTTAGCTGTTTTCGGTATGCCCCTAACGAATTTTGCGAAATTGCACGTTTGAGGGGGCGTCGGTCTTTGTGGGGCAAGGGTTTAGAGATTTGTACCCCCCTACCCCTGAAGATAAGTTTTATTTGCGTTTAATAATAATTTTCGTTATAATGTATATACGATATATACAGGAGGTTAAATCATGACTACTATTACTAAAAATTCTCAATTTAGCTTTAGAACAAACGAAGATTTACTATCCAAAGCTAAAGAAATTGTTAGCTACGAAAACATTGATATGTCAACACTCTTCAATAACCTGTTAATCCAAGTAGTGAATCAAGGTCAAGTTCCCTCTCTGCTTTTAAACGAGGAGCAGTCCAAAAAAGAACGTATCATCGATGAGCTCTATGGCGAGATACAACAAGGCTATCAAAGTTACCTTGAAGGAGAAGGTAAGTCATTAGATGAGGTGTTCGCAAAATATGGCGCATAATGTATTAATTACACCAGAAGCAGAAAACGACTTAGATGGTATTTATAACTACATCCTTAATCACTTTCTTGCACCTCAAGCTGCCGAAAATACAATGTCTAACATCAAACTTGCCATTACAAAAATTGCGGAAGTGCCAAGTCTCGGCATTGATGTATCTGAACGTGTCGGTCGTCAATTTTCAAACGAACATCCATTAAAAATGATGATTGCTGGCAATTACCTTGTCTTCTACGTTTTTGATGACACAACGGTCGCAATTCTTAGAGTTCTCTACCAAAAACAAAATTGGGTGCAACTCTTCAAATAAAACGAACCACTTACGAGTGGTTTTTTTGTTAGAACCAATAAGTATATTCCACATATCGGTCAGTCGTCTTAGTCTTTCTATCATGACAGGGTTTGCACAAGGCTTGCCAGTTGGATTGATTCCAAAAAAGGTCTTGGTCTCCTCGGTGAGGAATGATGTGGTCAACCACCGTTGCCTTGGTCAGTCGCCCTTTTCTTTGGCAGTAAACACACAGAGGATGGAGCTTCAGATAACGAAGCCGAGCCTTGTTCCACTGAGCGTTGTAGCCTTTTGATTTGGTGGACTTAGCATCAAGTAAGTGGTTGCTTTTATGGTCTTCACAGTACTTGTTTCCATAGGTCACAAGGTTGGGACAACCATGCTGCTTGCAAGGGGTGCTTGGTCGACGTGGCATCTTACTGCTCCCAAGGAAGATAAGGCTTGGTGAAATGCCCAAGGCAAGTGGTCTTGGTGTAGTCCACATCCAAGAGGTTCAGCTCCTTGATAATTCCTTGTGGGGTAAGATCATAGCGTTCACGAACCACTCCTACTAGTTGTTCAAGAGGATAATCACTTGTCCCAAAGATGTTCACATAAACACCTACAGGCTCTGCAACCCCAATGGCATAAGCTAACTGGACTTCACAGCGTTTGGCATATCCTTCACGGACAAAGTCCTTGGCAATCTTCCGTGCCATGTAAGCGGCTGAACGGTCGACCTTGCTTGGATCTTTCCCAGAGAAAGCTCCACCACCGTGGTGGGCAAAGCCACCGTAGGTATCTGCTACAATCTTACGACCAGTCACACCAGCATCAGCGTAAGAGCCACCAAGAACAAAGCGACCAGTTGGGTTAACCAAAACCCTGAAGTCAAGGTTCTGACGGTAGCGTTGAGCAACCGACATCATAGCTTGGGTGACAATGCGTTTGACTGAGGCAAGGTCAACCTCCTCGTCGTGTTGGATAGACACTAAGAAAGTCTCGATACGCTTGTTTTCATAATCGTATGTGACTTGAGCTTTGGCATCTTTGCCCAAGGCAGGGTGACCAAGGCTGGTTAACTTTTCAAGAACACGAGTCGCCAACACATAAGGAAGTGGTAAGAACTCAGGGGTTTCATCGGTCGCATAACCAAACATAATCCCTTGGTCACCTGCACCACCCTTATCCACACCTTGAGCGATGTCTGGGCTTTGAACTCCAAGAAGGTTCGTCACCATGACATCTGTCATACCGTAAGGTTCAAGAACCTTTTTGACAATACCTTCAAGGTTAAAGAAGTGCTTGGTTGAGACTTCACCTGCCACAACCACTTGGTTATCTTTGATTAAGGTTTCAACCGACACACGGCTATTCTTATCATGCTTGAGACATTCCGTCACAATAGCATCTGAGATTTGGTCACAGAGCTTGTCGGGGTGTCCACTTGAAACTTGTTCACTGGTAAAAATCATGTTTTCCTCCACGCAAAAAGCCCAACCCTTGAGGGCTAGGCTTTGATTTATTCTACTGATTGTTGGCCTGCTTCGTAGGCTCCCTCGAGTGCTCTTTTAATTCCCCAAACCGAAACATCGTAGAAATCGAGGTTATCGCTTCGGAGTGTTTCCAAAATTTTAGCTTGGAAATTTTTACATTTTTTGACATCTTAAGTATAACACAGTCTCAAAATAAAAACAGTTCGAATTTGGTACAAATTTGGTTCGAAAACAGTTCGAATTTGGTTCGAATTTAGTTCGAAAGAGGAATTTGAAACGCTGATTCATCTAAATCAATGTTCCTACTCATCCAACCATAACATTTCTTTAGTTGCTGATGCACTTTACGTTTACGGTAAGAGATTGTGGAACGACTAATCTCATAGTGACGAGAAATATCGTCCCAGCTCATCTCATTGAAAATCAAGTCCTTCGTAAATTGCTTCAAGTCATCTGGTATAAGGTTGACCATACTTTCAAAGAACTCTAGCTCAGTCTTAAGAAAATGATAACACTCCATCAAACTATTCCAATATTCCTTGTTTTCTTTCGCCAACTTTTCTCGGAAACTGAGTGCAATAGTCTCTGAACGTGAATTGGTCTGAGAAGTTTTTACCCTCTCCATATCTTGTTTTTCATAAACCAGTGACTGAATCACACTCTCCTCGCTGATGGGACGAAAGTTTAACAGTTGATTCTCCACCAATGCAAGCTTCAACTTCACATCGCTATAGTTTTTCATCAAATACTCAATCCTATCCATCCGTTCCTCCTACTTGTGCTTTGACGGCTTCAATCATCCGTGACTGTTGAGCATATTTGTTTTCCAGGGATTTAAGGATTTCCTCGTCAATAGTGCCTTCCGTTACAATGTGCTGGACGACCACAGTCTCTGCTTGTTGTCCTTGTCGCCACAGACGAGCGTTGGTTTGTTGGTAGAGTTCCAAGGACCAAGTCAGACCAAACCAAACGAGGTGGTGTCCACCTTTTTGCAGGTTCAGTCCATGACCACTACTCGCTGGATGAAGGAGACCAACTGTAATATTACCCTTGTTCCACTCACGAAAGTCCTGCTCAGTTTTAAGGACTGTTCCCTTAACTTTGATTTTTGCCAACCGTTCCTCAATACGCTGAAGGTCGTGCTTAAACCAATAAGCAACAAGAATTGGCTCATTATTAGCTGCTTCGATAATATCTTCAAGAGCATCCAACTTTTGATCATGGAGACTCAACACTTGATGGTCATCTGAGTAGACAGCCCCATTAGACATTTGAACCAACTTGTTTGACAGACTAGCCGCATTCGCAGCTGTCACTTCTATACCTTCTATCTCTGATAAAACGTACTCCTTCTTGAACTCTCCATACCGCTCTTTCTCTTTATCAGACATCCTCACTATCCTCTTGGTCGATATCAATTCAGGCATTTCCAGATAATCCATGGCTTTCATGGAAATGGTGATGTCATCAATCTTGTCAAAAATCTGACACTCTGCATAGTCCATAGGGATATACTCATAGACGACATTGCCATTTCTACGACCTTCTTCAAAGTATCGACTTCGGTATTCTCCGATGAACCGACCCAAACGTTCCCCACCATCAATGACCTTAAACTCCGCAAAGAGATCCATGAGTCCATTTGAACTCGGTGTCCCCGTCAAGCCAACCACTCGCTTCATGTAGGGACGCATGGTCATAAATGCCTTAAAGCGTTTGGACTGCCAAGACTTGAAAGAAGAGAGCTCATCAATGACCACCATATCCCATTTGAAGTAGGTGCTACATTGTTCCACCAGCCAAGGGAGGTTTTCTCGGTTAACAATATAGATGTCCGCATCTTTCTCGAGAGCTGCTTGTCTCTGTTTAGGTGTTCCTACAATCTTCGAATAGCGAAGGTGCTTGAATGCCTCCCACTGCTCAATTTCATCACTCCATACCGTGTTTGCGACACGAAGGGGGGCAATCACCAAGACCTTTGAAACTTCGTAACGGTCAAACATCAGCTCATTGATAGCTGACAAGGTGGTGGCTGTCTTTCCCATCCCCATGTCTAAGATGACTGCCGCATAGGGGGTTCTTATGATGAAGTCCTTGGTGACTTCCTGATACTCATGTAGTTTCAATTTCATCTAGTACTTCTCCAATCTTTTCAACACTATCTAGGACATAAACGTCAAAGCCTAATCGCTTGAACATCTTATGCCTTGATTCCTGTAACTTCCGCGGTTTCTTGTTAGGAGCCTTTACTTCCACCATACCACACTTGCCATTAGGCAAAAATACTAGCCTATCTGGCACCCCTGCAAAAGAAGGCGATATCCATTTGGGACAAATCCCACCACGCTTTTTCACTTCACTTACTAACTTTCTCTCAACAACTTTTTCTCGCATACCAAATCCTTTCGTCAAAACATCGCCAAGTGACAAGTGCAGTTCACGATAGTCAGTTGCATTACTTTCCTATATCTCTTTTATCTTTTTTATTTTTCTTTATATCAAAGTTATAGAAAAGACCTACTAAACCTGCACTTTAAAATCCCCTATGGCAATTTTTATATCCGACCTTCTCGACCTACACTTTTTACTCACCATGCAAGTCGTGGTAGTCTTTTATAAACTTTTCTCACCACTAAAAACAACAACTTTCAGTTATTCTGTAACTTGACTATCACGACTTGCACCAACACCTTTTGGCTATAAGGGAGTAACTTGCACTGATTTACACTATCAGTCACTGATTTACACTATCAGTCAAGGAAATCATCGTCCATTTTCAACTGTAAACCTTTTACCATAACACCCTTGTTTGTTCTTTTCTTAGTGAAGCCAGCATTCACAAGAGCTGTGTAAAAGTCCGTAGTGCTGCGCGTGTATTCGTTAATGCGGGTACAGTAGGCTCTATAAGCTGAGTAGAGTTCGCCTGATTTTTCCGTCAAATGTTCTCCAACCTCACAACAGTCACCGAGGAACTGCCCCATCCAGTCGTTGGCTTCTCGATAGGCTGAAACAGAGTCCGACACCACTTGTGGTAATATCAGCTTGAAGTTTGCCTTGATAGCTTTCTCTGCCCCTTCAATAATCCATGCCATAATTGCTTCGGATGCTTCATCGTAGAGGTAGTCCGCAAAATTCTTGATATCCGCTCGACCTGAAATTTTAGCATTAAAAGGAATGACAATCAGACGTCGCCAAATCCCATCATCGTTCGCTCCTACTTTTGGAAGATGGTTGGTGTAAAGCACAAGCGTATGTGATGGCACAAAATGAAACGGCGCTTTATATTTCTTCTCAGCCAAGATTTCATCCGTCGAACAGAGCTGTTTGACCATGGCTGTGTTCAGTCGCATGCCTTCACTCATCTCTGAAGCGATGATAAGACGCTTGCCTTTTAGCTCTGCCATTTCTGGACTGATATTTCGTCTGACACTCATGGTAAGAGCTTCTGCTGATAGCTTACCAGAGTAGTTCCCGAGCACTCTGGCAATCGTATTCCAAAAAGTAGACTTCCCGTTTGCACCACTACCGTAAGCAATAATCATATGTTCCTGATAGACCTTACCGATAGCTGCCATTCCCACAATTTCTTGAACATAATTGATGAGATCTGTGTCGCCACTAAAGAATGTTGCTAGTGTCTCTTGCCACAGTTCTTTTCCTTTATCACTCGGTGAAGCATTCGTCATCTTCGTTAGGTAATCCGCAGATTCATGGTCTCTGACACCAGCCAAGCCTTGGGATAAGTCAATAGTGGCTTCAGGGGTGTTTAAAAGGAGTTCATTCTTATCTAAATCAGACACACTCATACGAACCATATGTTTAGCCGTTTTAGCGATTGCGGAAAGGTTACGATAATCACGGTATTTCATGACAAATTTATAGAACTCTAGATCCTTCTTGTAATCTTGATAGGCAACTGCTTGGACAGGAGTCTCTATAGCATTCTCTAGCTTTTTACCACCTTGACGAATCAAAGATTCTGGAACTCCTGATTGCTTCAGTTTTTTGGTAGTCCTATCAAGCTTGGTAACTGCGACTTCAAGTTGAATATCAAGGAAGTGGTGAATTTGACGCATCGCTAACTGCTCATCTTCTACCCAACGTTTTCCATCATAGGCAAGGTAATCCGTCTCTCTAGTAAAGGCAATTTTGTCACCAAACTCCCTCGCTAGAAGACCTGCCTCACCAATATCAGAATAATCATCTGGTTGCATCTCCCCACGTTGAAATTCTTCTGGAGACTTATAATCTTTGGAGTTTTTGATAGTTTTGTTATAGAACCGTACAGCACTTCCCCAAATGGTATCAAGCTCTACTTTCTCAAGAGGGGGAACACATTTGAGAGCTTGTTCATCAAAGCCGTCTCTAGCTTCCTGTGTCACACCTAAGCGCTTGAGAATTTTTGCCGCAAACACTGACATGGTTGAATTTCGACTGCCCTGTTGGATTGGTCCATTTGGTGGAGTATAGAAATCTGCATCAAAATCCTCTTCATCTTCAAAAGGAATATTCTGAAGTAAATCCTCATCTATGGTCAACCACGAATCATGCCAAAGAACTTGAGCACTTGGGTTTCCAAAGAAGAAACGGGCTGCATCCTTGGCGTTGGTATCAAAAAATTTATAGGTGTTTACCAACTCCTCCTTCATGGCAGTATAGAGTGCTTTATCTGTCACCTCTTCAATCTGAAAATAGATATGAAACTTTGGTCGTGGCGCTTTTCCACCTTTAGCCTGCAAATGACTTCTACTAGTAACCAAAGCAAAAGTGTAGTCCGCAAACACATCGCATAGTTTTTCTTCAGTCATCCATTCATCAGAATTATCAGAATGGTCATTGTCAATATCCATGACTAACACATCCGACTCAATGAAGTTTGCATTGGAGCGAGTATTATTGGTAAATAGACCTGGAACATGGTCGAATTGAGCAACCGATTGTAAGGTTTCTTTATCTGAGATGACTACTTGGTTAGGATAGACCGTCGTTGTCTGAACACCAGTTTGACCAGAATGAGATAGGATAAATTGCATTTGATATGCCTCCGTCTTTCGTTTTAAAAATTAGAAATATTGCTTCCTACCTTACTAAGTAGAAAACAGATATGGTTTTCCGCACTTCCGTAAAATTTTTTTAGAAAAAATAAAAGTTTCCCATTAAATGCACAGGAAACTTTTTTCTTTGTTCAAAAAAATTATAGTGAGAAGCGGAAAAACATCTCTTAGATCTACTTAGTAAGATGTAAGAGATAAAAATATTCCTTACAAAACGGAAAAATCATTCGAAACCTTACTTAGTAAGATAGGAGGACCCAATATGGCAAACGAACCATACATCGAACCTGATGATGATGTAGCAGATACACTCATAGCCATCAGCGTTATCTCAAAACTACTCGCTCGGAAAATTATGGAGGAAGAAAACAATGAGCAAAATGAAGGAACTGAATAGACTGATTCATGATATGGAAGAAACCGCAAAGTACTACCTTCGATTGGTGGATGAGTTCAAGAAACTCCTCTCTTCTGAGGAAGAAACGGTAACAAAACCTGATCAATCTAAACCAGAACCAAAAAAGGAAATTCAATTGGAGGATGTCCGCGCTGTACTTACCACGAAAGCAAAAGATGGCTATAAGAACGAGGTTCGTGCTCTTCTAAATGCTTACGGTGCTTCTTCACTCTCAGCACTTGACCCAAAACACTTTGCGGCAGTACTTGAAGAAGCTGGAGGAATTGGTAATGACTAGCCACGCCATTCTATCTGCTTCTGCATCACATCGTTGGTTGAATTGCCCACCATCTGCTCGTCTCACCGAAGATCTGCCAGACACAACATCTGATTTTGCTCTCGAAGGCACTGATGCTCACGAGTTGTGTGCTTATCTAGTCGAGGAAGCCTTGGGTAGGAATGCGCGTGATCCAACTGAAGATTTAACATTCTACAACGATGAGATGCAGGAATGTGGAGAAGAATATCGCAACTATGTCATGGAACAAGTTGAGAAAGCTAGAGGTTACTCCCGTGACCCTACAGTTCTTATAGAACAACGACTGGATTTTTCTAAGTGGGTACCTGAAGGCTTTGGAACTGGAGATTGCATCATCGTGGCAGACGGACTCCTTCAGGTTATTGACTATAAACACGGACTTGGGGTTCTAGTTGATGCAGACCACAACCCTCAAATGATGTGTTATGCACTTGGAGCACTTGAGATGTTTGATGGACTTTATGATTTCGATAAAGTTACCATGACAATCTTTCAACCACGAAAACATAACATTTCTACCTTTGAGATGGAAAAGACTGAGCTGCTTGAATGGGCTGAAAACGTGCTCGCTCCAAAAGCTGAACTTGCATTCAAAGGTGAGGGGGAGATACAATCTGGTAAACACTGCCAATTCTGTAAACTCAAGAATGTCTGTCGAAAGCGTGCTGAGGATAATTTGGCACTAGCCAAGATGGAGTTTGCGGATCCAGCCACCCTTGATAACGAGGACATCGCTGATATTTTGCCTAAACTAGATTTGTTGATTTCATGGGCAAACGACATCAAAACTTATGCTTTAAATCAAGCAACAGATGGACATCATATCCCAGGATACAAACTGGTTGAAGGTCGCTCTGTTCGTAAATTCTCAGATGAGTCAGCCGTTAGTCAAGCAGTGATTGAAGCAGGCTATGACCCTTATGAGAAGAAACTGCTCACTATCACTGCCATGACTAAGTTACTTGGCAAGAAAACTTTTAATGACCTGCTTGGTGGTCTTATCATAAAACCAAGTGGAAAACCAACACTCGTTCCTATTGACGATAGCCGTCAAGAGATGAACCTAGCAAAAAATGAATTTAAAGAGGAATAACTTTATGACAACTAAAGTAATAACAGGACCAAACACTCGCTTCAGCTACTTAAATGCCAACGAGCCAAAATCTATCAATGGTAGCACTCCCAAGTACAGTGCCTCACTCATCATTCCAAAAGAGGATACTGCCACCATTAACAAGATCAAAGCAGCCATTGAGCAAGCATACAAAGAAGGTGAGTCAAAACTCAAAGGCAATGGCAAATCAGTACCTGCATTATCTACTCTGAAAACTCCACTTCGTGATGGTGACCTTGAACGCCCTGATGATGAAGCTTACAAAAATGCTTACTTTGTAAATGCCAACTCGCCACACAAACCTGGTGTGGTTGATGGCAACCGCCAAGAAATTATCGATACGTCTGAACTATACTCAGGTATCTATGGTCGTGCTTCTATTACCTTCTATGCTTTCAATTCAAATGGCAACAAAGGTATTGCTTGCGGTTTGAATAACTTACAAAAATTGCGCGATGGTGATCCACTCGGAGGACGCACTCGTGCCGAAGATGATTTTGCGACAGAAGACGATGATGACTTTTTGAACTAGAAATGGAGAATTAGATTGATGATGTATACTATTTTAACTTGTACTATTATGGGCCTCTGGGTGCTTATCGGACTATACTTCGGGTATATGACCATTAGAGATGACATTCGACATGAAATAGAAGGAAAGGCAAAGCAAAATAAAGAAAAACTTAGCCAAACACCACTCAGTCAAAAAACAAATAGAACTTTAGGTGGCAGTACTTCTGTCACCTTTTTCAGAAAGGACAAACTATGCCGATAAAAGAACTCAGCATTGACATCGAAACATATTGTGAAATTGACTTACGAAAATCTGGTGTCTATCGCTATGCGGAAGATAACAGTTTTGAAATCCTTTTGTTTGCGGTATCTGTCGATAATGGACCAGTGACTGTTTACGACTTAACTAATGAGAAATTACCACAAGATATCCTTGAGGCCTTGGTAGACGATAGTGTCATTAAATGGGCTTTCAATGCTTCATTTGAGCGAATTTGTCTATCCAATTGGCTCAAGAAATATCATCCTGATTTATTATTAGATGAATTTTTATCTCCAGTTTCATGGAAATGTAGCATGATTTGGTCAGCCTATTTAGGACTTCCCCTCTCCCTTGAAGGA
Organism: Streptococcus fryi; assembly: GCF_053206505.1. Taxonomy (NCBI): domain Bacteria; kingdom Bacillati; phylum Bacillota; class Bacilli; order Lactobacillales; family Streptococcaceae; genus Streptococcus; species Streptococcus fryi. Next base: position 15,591 of record NZ_JBRUGW010000015.1, read on the forward strand.
GTTGGAACAGTTCTCAAACTCAAAGACCAAAAGATGAGAGAGGGTGCTGACCTCATTCGCTACTTCTGCGTACCTTGTAAGCCTACTAAGGTCAATGGAGGGCGAGTTCGCAACTTTCCTCATCACGCGCCTGACAAGTGGTCTACCTTTATCGATTACAACAGACGTGATGTTGAGGTCGAATTGGCTATCAAGGAACGACTGAAAAACTTCCCAGTACCTGACTTTGTTTGGGATGAGTACCACCAGGATCAGATTATTAATGATCGTGGTATTGGCATAGATGTTGACTTTGTAAAAGCCGCTATCAAAGTTGATGCAGAGAGCAAAGCTAAAATCCAAGAAGAACTAAAATCGTTAACTGGACTTGAAAACCCTAACTCTGTTCTACAGATGATTGGCTGGTTACGAAAGCAAAGAGTAACCACTGATTCTCTAGATAAAAAAGCTGTGAAAGGACTCCTCAAAACGGTTGATGAAACAACTGCTCAAGTTCTCAAACTTCGTCAGCAAGCTGCTAAATCAAGTGTGTCTAAATACCAGGCCATGATGAACTGTGTTTGTAAAGACGGTCGAGCAAGGGGAATGTTTCAATTCTATGGAGCAAACCGAACTGGTCGATGGGCTGGCCGTTTGGTACAGCTTCAGAATTTACCTCAGAACCATCTTCCTGACCTTGAGGAAGCTAGAGAACTTTTCGGAACAGGTGACTTAGAAGCTACTGAGCTAATCTACGACACACAAGATACCTTATCTCAACTTATCCGAACAGCCTTTGTCCCTAGTAAAGGAAAGAAATTCATTGTTTGCGACTTCTCTGCCATCGAAGCTCGAGTACTCTCTCACCTGGCTGGAGAGAGATGGCGTAGTAAAGTATTTGAACAAGGAAAAGACATCTACTGTATGTCCGCTTCTCAGATGTTTGGAGTACCAGTTGAAAAACATGGACAAAATTCTGAATTGAGACAAAAAGGGAAAATTGCAGAGCTAGCTTGCGGATATGGAGGTTCAGTCGGTGCATTGAAAGCCATGGGGGCGCTTGATATGGGACTAACTGAGGAAGAACTCCAACCACTAGTAAACTCATGGCGACTAGCTAATCCGAATATCGTTCTCTATTGGTGGGATGTTGATAATGCTGTAAAGACTGCTGTAAAGGAACTAATTCCAACATCTACTCACGGTATTCAATTTGAAGTAAAACGTGGCATTTTATTCATCACCTTACCATCTGGTCGTAAGCTGGCGTATATCAAACCAAGAATTGGCGATAACCAGTTCGGCGGAGAGTCCGTCACTTACGAAGGAACTGGAACTGCCAAACGTTGGGAGAGGCTAGAAAGCTACGGTCCAAAATTTGTGGAGAACATTGTTCAAGCTATCAGTAGAGACATACTTGCATTCTCTATGAAGCAACTAAAAAATTTCAAGATTGTAGGCCATGTCCACGATGAAGTCATAATCGAATGTCTAATTGAACAAAAACTTGATGAAGTTGCATCATTAATGGGGATAGCACCTGACTGGTTGTCTGATATTAATCTTAGGGCAGATGGATATGAATGCTTTTTCTATCAAAAAGACTAGCAAAAAATCGCCACCTCGTAATTGAGATGGCGATTCTGTTATTTATTAAATTTGTTGTAAAGCTCTAACCCTTCTTTCTGAGTATTTTTTACTTTCTTATAGCCAGCAGATTTCTGTACTCCTAGCTTTTCAAAGATTTCCTTATTTTCATAACCATCAAATAGCATTTCCAATATTTCTGGTGCTTGAAAATTCGATTCTGCAAGTTTTGCTTTCAGAAACTCAAACTGATCCATGAATATATAAAGCTCAATGCCATCATCTATCATTGGTAAATCTTGTTTCTCTGTGAATGCTTCCCAAGATGAAATCTTAGGAGCATTTTTACTAGGCTTACGAAAATCTTTGAGATAATCATTAACGGAGTTGTTATACCACCAGACCATCTTTTCATAGTCCTCTTCTGCGACTGGAACAAAAGCAGTTAGTATTGGAATACCCATGATACGACATTGACGAAACGTACCACGTAGCAAACCTGAATTGCGTGAAGCAATGTAATAATCCTGCACGAACATAGGTGCTAGTACTTCACCTTCAGTTGGTTCTACTCCAGTTGATGAAGATTGAGCTTGGCAGTAGTTGAAAAAGTTGACATTGATTGTCATGATTAATTGGCTTCCCAGTTAATACCGAAAGCACACATGACAAATCAAGGCATGCAAAAAATATTCTTGACCGCATAGTTACTTTCCTCTATGTTATCGGTCAGCTAACCTCACAGACTGACTGTGCACTCTCACACCATGACTTTGAGGTTCGCTATGATCAGTAGCAAATCACGGTATGAGATTACTTTTAGTCTAGTATCTCATGGAAAATGAAAAAGAAAATAGCAAGATTCTGACACGGTCAAAACCTTGCTATTATGCAATTTTCTCCTTAATACACAGAAAATATCACCGAAATAAGATAAAAATCGTGTCAACATTGTGACACGATTACTTGGTAGATATTCCTCTTTTTGTTAAAAATTGTTTTGCAGCCGCTACAGATTGTCCTTGGAAATGGTTCAGGAGGTATTGGTAAGCCATATCTTCTTTATCACCATTTTTTATTTTAAAGTTTGAGAGCGATAACAGATACTGATTTATAAAATCAGGTAACTCAAGATACACCAATACTAATACAAAGAGGTGCAAACTACCACCCGTTCCTTTAAACAGTCGTTTAATCGTAGATTCACTTGAATCTACTGCTTCTGCAATCTTTGGAAAAGTTTCTTCTTGATAATCTTTTACTTTATTCATTGCTTCAGTGAAGTCATTTGGCAATTGTTTAAACAATGTAAATTCACGATTTCGTTGCTCCGTTTCAACTTCAAGCTTTCTTTCATCAATAGAATATTCAATGCCATGTTTGTATGAAATCTCAAATTTATACGAGCTAGGATGTAAAAGATATAAGGTAAAATCTTTTTCAAAACCCATGTCCTCATATTCTTTACGCTTAATGTCAAAAATAATCGCATACTCATCTAATTTCTCAAGAGCTGCTGGCGATATCAAAGGATACTTAATAAAGTACCAAACTACTTCTGGACTATTAATAACCACATGTCCATCGACATAGATATAACGTTTAGAATCAATCAATTCTCGAAAATTACTATCGGAGGCATATAAATCAAACATTTGTTGTTCTGAAATAGTTAGAGTCTGATTGTGATTTACTTTTAGTTTATTAAAAGCATAATTGTTAACATATCGACCATCTACAAATTCCAAAACTCCACGAACTTCATCAAATCCTAATTCAATCAATCTTACTCTTGCTGACTGTTTTGAGACTTGGAAAAAATCTGCCAACTCTTCAATAGTAATTTGAAGAATATCTAGCATTCCAGTACGTTTGTTATTTTCTGCAATCTCAGTAATTAATTCTAATGCTTTTTTACAAAAAGTACTTCTTGGCATCAAAATTCTAGGTGGAACAACCTTCGCTTGTTTTTCTATCCACATTCTAGCGTTCTTAAAATCTTTATCTCTGGCATTATAATCATCTTGCGAAAGTAAAAATTCCTTCATCATTATGTGAGGTCGATGTCTATAGTGATGATATGCCTCATGAATGAGTGTTAGGTTTTTATTCCCTTTCACAAATTTACTTGCATCATAAATCACCGTTCCTTCAGAAACAACTAAACTTTTGTAAGAATTGTAAGTATGGTCATATACCCTAGCTAGTTCTGACCTAAAATGACTTTGACCACGAATGCTACCATCAGGGCTTAAGGGGCTTTCCAGCAATGTCAGTCCAAGGCTATTTATCGCAATTAGAGGGTCAATAGGTTGCAGTAACTTCAATGCAGAACTATAAAAGGTATTCAAAAATTGTTCTGCTTCTTCCTCGTACTTTGTTTGATACATATAGGGAAGTAACGTTGAATCTAGCTGTGTTTCACTATCAAACTTTACTTTTCGAAGTTCACCAATTTCTACTAGTGACATTATGACTTCATCATCAAAGAATAACAAATATTCAATCGTATGTTTTCTTTGGATATCTCTTATCTCTGTCTTCTCTTTACAAATAAACTCGAAATGTGTTTCTGAAGTCACATTAACTAATAATCGAATAGTTCGATAATCCTTTTGAAACGGAGTAACTTTAATATATTTTATGTTTGGAAGTTCTTTTGAGAACACTTGCCAGCTCTCAACACTGGTTTCTATCTTAGCTTTAATATCCAATAAAATATTACTATGAATATCTGACTTAATTTGATTTATAAATTTTCTTTTAATATATTCTGTAATTGGCATCTTACAACCTCAATTTCGTTGCTTTATAATGCAACATAATGTTGAGAATATTATATCAAAAATTGTTAAAAAAATCAGCACATTATTCTATTACAAGAAAATTTGTGCTAATGTTACTTTAGATATGATTGAACTACTAAAACCAGAAAAACGATTGATCAAATGATATATTTTACATATAGAATGGATGAATACTAAGCAGATTTTGCATCTGAATGTTCTTTTGTTGCAAAGTTTGATATTTTTGATATAATTGTTGCATAATAAAGCAACAAAGGTGGTGCGTCATGTTTTCTGGAATTCGTCTTAAAGAAAAAAGAATTGAGAGAAATTTTAATCAGTCTGAAATTGCCTATAAATTAGGTATCAATAGAGCTTCTTACAATAAGTGGGAATCCGGTAAATCAATCCCAAATCAGAAAAATCTCTCAGCTATAGCAAAAATCCTAGATGTCCCAGTAACCTATTTTGAATCTGAATACAATATCGTAAATAACTATCTTCAGTTAACTCCCGGTAACCAGCTAAAGGCAGAAGACTTTGTAGAGGAGCTTCTTCTATCCCAACAAACTTCAAACGTCATTCCACTCTTCTCAGTACAGGTACTATCAGATATTCAATTATCTGCTGGTCTGGGAGAAGGATTCTTTGACGAGTTTGAAACTGAAACTGTCTACTCCGATGAGGAACAATACGGCTACGATATAGCCGCATGGATCGAGGGAGATTCTATGGAGCCTGTCTATAAGAGCGGTGAAGTCGCACTTATACGTTCGAACGGTTTCGACTATGACGGGGCTGTATATGCATTATCATGGAATGACTCAGTTTATATCAAAAAACTCTACCGTGATGAGGATGGATTTAGAATGGTTTCACTGAATAAGGACTATCCAGAGAAGTTCATCCCTTATGAGGATGAACCAAAAATTGTTGGTCTAGTTGTAGGCCACTTTATGCCTGTCGAGGGAGTATAGTCATGAAATTGAATGATATTTTAGAACTTGGAACATACGGTTTCAATCCGGACTGTAAAGTCGAAATTTTCAATATGGACAACTTCGAGGAACGACTAGAAAATGAAGGATTCGATGAAATTCTTATTCCTCAAAATGAGGATGCTAAAATCTATCCTTACGCTTTTTTGATATAAGATTCTATTTTAATTGCTATAACCGAGGAGGATGACAATACCAATGAATGTTAAAGAAATGATCGACATCAAAGACGAACGCATTATCTTCACCCCTGATAAGTTTGAATACGACATCACTGATTACATCGGTGAACTTATCAAAGAGCTAGAGAAACTCAAACGGAGATAATCCTATGGGCTATATCGATTATTCTATTGAACCTCAAAGTGACATAGCCTTCCTCGATATGAAGTCCTTCTACGCTTCCGTAGAATGTGTGGATAGAGGTTTACATCCACTCTACACTTCACTGTGCGTCATGAGCCGTGCAGACAACTCGGCAGGATTGATTCTCGCTTCTTCTCCTATGTTTAAGAAAGTTTTCGGAAAAGCAAATGTAGGTCGTTCCTACGATTTGCCATTTGATATAAACACTCGAAAATTCAGCTATCAAAATGCATGGAAACAGGGAATTGAGGTAACACCAAAGTATAAATCGTTTATTGAACACTGGGCAAAGCGTACACTCATCGTTCCTCCTCGAATGGACAGATATATTGAGAAGAGTCTAGAGATTCAGCATATCTTTCAAGACTATGCTGCTCCTGATGATATTCTGCCATATTCGATAGATGAAGGCTTTATTGACCTGACAAGCTCACTTTCTTATTTTATTCCTGATAGTTCAATGTCTAGGAAAGATAAGTTGGATAATGTTTCTGCCTTGATTCAGAGAGATATTTACCGTAAAACAGGTATTATCTCAACTGTTGGAATGAGCAATTCCAATCCTCTTCTAGCTAAGCTAGCTCTAGATAATGAAGCTAAGAAAACTGCTACAATGAGAGCTAACTGGTCATACGAAGATGTAGAAACTAAAGTATGGGCAATACCAAGATTAACAGACTTTTGGGGGATTGGTAGTAAAACCGAGATTCATTTACAAAAACTTGGTATTCATTCAATCAAAGAATTAGCCAATTTCAATCCTGATATTCTCAAAAAAGAATTCGGTAAAGTCGGTGTTCAGCTATGGTTTCATGCTAATGGTGTTGATGAGAGCAACGTCCATGAACCCTATAAACCAAAATCACGAGGGTTGGGGAACTCACAAGTACTTCCTAGAGATTACAGAACCCAAAGAGAAATTGAAATCGTACTAGCTGAAATGGCTGACCAGGTTGCTAACCGTCTTCGCTCGGCACATAAAAAAGCTACTGTCGTTTCTATTCATATTGGATATTCTAGGACTGAGATGAAAAAATCTATAAATGCTCAGAAAAAAATTGAACCCGCAAATCTTCCAAAAACAATGGTTGGTCATGTACTAGAATTATTCCGAAAAAAATACACCTCTGGTGCAGTGAGACAAATTGGTGTATCTTATAGCGGCTTCGTAGATGAAAGTTATACTCTACTATCACTCTTTGATGATGTCGAACAAATTGAAAAAGATAATAGACTTCAGACAGCTATTGATGTTATCAGAGAACAGTTTGGCTTTTTAGCCATACAAAAAGGAACCGTCCTAACTGAAGGTTCCAGAAATATTGAACGCAGTAAACTTATCGGCGGTCATTCCGCTGGTGGATTGGAGGATTAAAATGATTGACCGTTCATACTTACCATTTCAGTCAGCAAGAGAGTACCAAGATACTAAGATGCAAAAATGGATGGGCTTTTTCCTATCTGAACATACATCAGCACTCTCCGATGATACAAACAAATTAACATACATGTTAGATTTGTCACTAGAGAAGAAATTATTACTCCTCAGTCAAGTATACGCTAGCCAACTGCACACGCGCATTCATGTGATTGAGAAAAACAAGCGTGTTTCCTACACTGGAACCATACCAAGTCTGAATAAAGATTTCTTTTTGATAAAAACTACAACAGGTCACTTCAATTTGAAATTGAAAGACATTATTAGTATTGAACTTGTTGAGGAGGTGCTTTATGAATCAGCTTGAGTTTCAGCGTAATCACCTGCAAATGGACTATTACAGCGAGAGCTACCAAGATTTTGAACGTGACTTCTACCGCTACTCCAACATGAATATTCCATTGACCTTCCTGACCGATGATATCCTCAAAACAATGGCGACTTCACGTAAGAATTACTTTGTCCTGAATAAGGAAAAGTCCAAAGATAACCGCGATCACTTCTTCCTATTTGAGATAAGTACCATAGATGAGAATCCGCTAATCTATCATTATACATATAAGAAAACTACAACATATTTAACATATAAATTTCCTCAAGCTCAATGATGACAATGCCGAAGACTACCGAGATCACTACATTCTATTCAATATTAATCCTTTCGAGAACAATATGCTCATCAGAAAATATGTTTACCTAAAGTCCGTTTACTCTACAAACTAAAAAGGAGTCTTATGCTCCTTTTAGTCTATACCACTTTCAATACCAAGCTCCAAATTTCTCAACATCAATTGAGAAATTTGGCTTTTTGCGTTGCTCAGTTAAAGCGTCCTTTAGTTGTATATTTCCTGTTAATATCCCTTTTGAAGCATAACATTGTTTTCAATGATCGCATCCGATTGTTGACACCCATTTTAGAACCTATTCTTTGATTTTCAATAAGCGTAAACTGTTTAATGTTACAAGTAAAGTTGCTCCCATATCAGCAAATATCGCTATCCAAAGTGTTAACCAACCGGGCATGACCAAAAGTAATGCCACTAATTTAATCGCCAAAGAAAAGGTAATGTTTTGCTTGATGATTGCTAAAGCCTTACGGCTTAATTTTATTGTATATGGCAATTTACTCAAATCATCAGACATTAAGGCGATGTCAGCCGTTTCTAAAGCTGTATCAGTTCCAGCACCACCCATTGCTACACCAACGGTAGATGCCGCAAGGGCTGGAGCATCATTCACGCCATCTCCGACCATCCCCACACTTTGATGTTTTTCTCGAAGTTCCTTAATAAAATTAAGCTTATCTTCTGGAAGTAAGTCAGCTTTAATATCCAAAACACCAACTTGTTTTCCGATGGCTGTTGCCGTTCTTTGGTTATCGCCTGTTAGCATCACTGTTTCGATTCCTATATTGTTCAACTTGCCGATAACTTCTTTAGACGATTCCCTCATTTCATCGGCTACGGCAATAAACGAAAGAATTTCTTTTTCTGTTCCTAACACCATCACCGTTTTACCTTGAGTTTGCATATCGGCAATTTTTTCTTTTTTATCGCTTGAAATGCTTCCGTGTAATTCCTCAAAAAGATTTTGACTTCCCACATAATACATTTCATTATTTATTTTGGCTTTAACGCCTTTACCTGTAATGGATTGAAAATCCTCTACTGTTACTTCAATGAATTTTAATCCATTTTCTTCTGCTTTTCGCATAATCGCTGAAGCAAGAGGGTGCTGCGATCCTTTTTCAATAGCTGATGTTATGGTTATTAATTCATTTTCATTTCTACCATATGTCACAATGTCTGTTACAGCTGGAATCCCTTTGGTTAATGTTCCTGTTTTATCAAAGGCTATCGCTTTTAAGTGTCCTGCTGCTTCTAAATGGATACCACCTTTAATTAATACACCATTTTTCGCTGCATTTCCTATTGCTGTAACCACAGCAACTGGAGTTGAGACTACTAAGGCACAAGGACAACCAACCACTAATACAGCTAATCCTTGATAAATCCATTGGCTCCAGTCTCCGCCAAATAATGGTGGAACTACTGCAATTAAAAGAGCTAGTATGACAATAGCTGGTGTATAGTATTTTGCAAATTTATCGACAAACGCTTGAGAGGGGGCCCGTTCTGCTTGGGCTTCTTCTACCAAGTGAATGATTTTTGAAAGAGTAGTATCTTCAACTCGTTTTGTTACTTTAACCTCAAGTAACCCTTCTTCATTCAAGGTTCCTGCAAATACTTCATCATTTGTGATTTTCGTTACTGGAACACTTTCACCTGTAATCGCAGCCTGATTTAATGTCGATGTACCTTTAACCACTATTCCATCCATTGCTAACTTTTGACCGGGCTTAACTATCATGATGTCTCCAACTTGAATCTCATCAACATGAATCATCACTTCTTCATTTCCTCGTCGAATTAACGCTTCTTTTGGGGCAATATCCATTAAAGATTCAATAGATTGACGTGCTTTATCCATTGAATAACGCTCTAATGCTTCACTAATCGCAAATAGGATAACAACGGTTGCCCCTTCACCCCATTCACCAATAATTGCAGCTCCTATTATGGCAATAGTCATAAGCGTATTCATATCGAAATTTAATCTGCTTAAATTTTTGAGACCTTTAATAAATAACGAATATCCACCGATTAAAATGGACGCTGCATAACCAATTGTCGGTAGAACATGCTCTTCACCATACTGCTCTCCTAAGAACCAGCTAACTACAAGTAAAAGAGCTGATATATATACCTTAATGTTTTCTTTCTGCTTCCAAAAAGGTTCTCCTCCTACCCTTTGTTCTTTTTCATCTCGAATTTTTAAATTTTCAAATGCTCCTGCTTTTTCTAATTCTTCAATGGTTGTCGTCCCTTTAACATAAACTTTAGATGCTCCGAAATTTACTTTCGCATCCTGAACACCGGGAAGTTCTTTAACATTATTTTCAAAAATGGCTGCACAGTTAGTACAAGTAAATCCTTGAACACGATAGGCTTTCATTTCTTCTTCAAACTGTTTTGCTTTCCCTCTAGACATTGATCTTCACCTCTTTCTTAAGTGCCAATGCAATCATCATAATTTGTCTGATATGCTCATCATCTAAGGAATAAAATGCAATTTTTCCCTCTTTTCGAAACTTAACAATCCCTTGCTTATGGAGCGTTCGCAGGTGATGAGAGGTATTTGCAACCGTAACACCTATAATATTTGCAATATCACACACACACAGTTCGTCATCTTGACACAATGCATAGGTAATTTTTGCTCTATTTTTATCTGCAATAGCTTTTAACATTTGGGCAACACTAGAAATATCTACTGTCTGTAAATTACCTTGTATTCGATTGACCTTTTCTTCGTCATAACAATAAATTTCACAAGTATCTTTTTTAATCATATTCTCACCTCAATTTCATTCAAGTATTTGTTTGAATATAGTATAACCCTTTTCATTAATTAATTCAAGTGTTTTCTTGAATGAATAAAAAAATTCATAAAAAAAGACTTGGAGTACCCAATTCTAATAACAAAATAACCAATCTGCATAAGACTTTAAGTACATAACATTATTAGTATTGAACTTGTTGAGGAGGTGCTTTATGAATCAGCTTGAGTTTCAGCGTAATCACCTGCAAATGGACTATTACAGCGAGAGCTACCAAGATTTTGAACGTGAGTTCTACCGCTACTCTAACATAGATATCAATACAAATAATAAGAAGAATTTTTTCAATTTGACCGTATTCACAGATATGTAACCCACTATTTTTTCTTAATAAAACCTGCTTTGTCTCCAAGCCAAACCAAGATGGCAACTGCCGCAGCAACAACACTTCCCAAACCTGAACTCATTTCTTGAGATAAATATTACCATTTTTTTGTGCTAAGCTCAATCCTTTAATTTGTTGTACTAATCCATGATTGCCAAGCGGCTTTAATAATGTTGAAACTTCATTTATTAATCTTCATTTTATCATTACCAAGTTTTAAGATGATTAATAGTATATTTATATGGTACAATCATTTGTAGATAGCCCCCTTATATATAGCAATTAAAATCTAAAATTAGTGCAAATAGAAGCCCAAAGGAGATAAAAATGTCTATAAAACAAGCTATTTACCCCTTGCTAATCTCAGTAATAACATCAATTTTTTTCATTATTTCTATACTAGCTTTAAATATAGTTCCCATTAGTGAACAATTTGAAGTTTTGATTCTAATCAATTACATCTTACAAGCATTCTTTTTCCCAATACCGATAATATTTTTTCCAAAATATACTAGGCAAGTAAGCTTTAAAGTTAAATACCTCGTAGTAATAGCGATTGGCATTACTCTAAGTTCCTATCTGGTACTATCTTCACTTTTAGAATCTCGATTAGCTATAATAATAGCCTTAAACATCTCTTTAGTTTTTTATAACTCTTATTTTCTGAATAAATATCAACTAACAATAATTACTACTAGACTATTATTATTAGTCTTAGTATTGATTACCACATTAATCAGTAGTTATGTAAGCTCGTCTTATGATTTAAACTACTCACTTCTAATTCAAGTCGTTTCTCAATTAATAATCAATCAGTTAATATTACTGATTGTATACAAATTAACTACTTAAACTTTACTTTAATGACTAATATGTCTCATAAATCCCTTTACAACGAATTATAAAATACAAAAACACATGAAATACTGCGTTAACAACAATAATTTCATGTGTTTTCACGATTCTAAAAGCTAGTTACTTAAGTTATTTTGTACTATAAAGGATAAAATTAACAAAAGTATTTTTACACGAGGTAGCGACTTTTGAATCGACAAAACCGCTTTCCACTGTGGATAATAAATCCACAAAAGTTTTATTAAAAGTTTCATCTACTGCTTCCGTGATTTCTTTTTTATTACGAGTTACCCCCAAATCTGTGAGATAGTTTTTAAATCGATTCTTATGCTTACCAGAATAATATGATGCAAATGTCTCGCTTAATTTGTTATTCTTTGAAGTATTACTTTTTAAAATACTTGCTAATTCAATTGCATCAGCATCACTACACATGTCTGCATAGCCAAATCTGTTGTATGCCCCTGATGGCATAATTACATTACTTGGTAAATCTAAACTAGGAGAAGAACTACCAATAAATGCTCTAGAAATAATATCAACGTTTACTGATTTATTTTTCTCCCAAACCAACTGAACACTTTTCATAGCACTTGCTAAATCTCCTGCCCAACCGTTCCACGAACCTGGATTAGCAGTTGTATTAAAGTAACTCAATGTCGTAATGGCTAAATGTGGTAAGTCAATTTCGCCATTAAAATCATCAAGTAATATCTCGTTACCTCCATCAATATATTTCTCAATTTTTTGATAAAGGTGCTTATATTCATTTTTCAAAAAATTCTCAAATACTTGATTTGAACCACTTCCTGTTACCAACCTGAATCCTAATCTCTCTAATAAAATCCCTTTTAAACCAGTACTAAAAAAGTATTTTTTAGCAAGAAGGAGTAGAATACTATTATGTACACTTTGCCTATCTTGATGCAAATAACCTCTATTAACAAAATCGATACGTGCTTCTTCAAGTTCTTTAATAATAGGGAGAAAATTACGAATCGTAGCTGAACCGTGACGCTGTCTTGTTGGTAAACTATATTTAAACATAACATCATTTGGATTCGATATAGGATTATGTCCACTAGATGAACTACTTCCTACCAGTGTTGTGCTCGTAATCACTGCTACACATCGGCCATACCAGTATTTCCTATCTGCTAGACCATTGTAACCACCATTTACACGTCTAGTAACTTGTTCAACGGTTGGATTAGTATCACACAAAGAATTCATCCCATTCTTATGCCACCAAAAACCAGCACTTGTCCAAGGATAATGTGATGCAACATATGAAACCCCCTCATTAACAATACGTTGGTCTCCAATAGCATTGGCAAATTGAGTATAGTTATATCGACCTGTTAGCTGAATATAGCCCCCACCTTTATATTTAGGTCCATCACCTGGATAAGTATTTCCCAAATCTGATCGACCATTATAAGCTTCTCCAGAAGCAAGTTCCATTGTCCATTTCCCTCCACCAGACTCGTGGCTACATTGGCTAATAAAGTGACGAATGCGAGATAAAGTTGTGATATTATATCGGCGTAAACAATTATTTAAATCATTAATCATGCTCGTATTAACGACAGTCCAACCAATTTGACGTAGTTGTTCTGCTGTAACAAGATAGCCATTACCTGTTAATGAGACATTACCATCGGTTATAGGTTGACTTTGTGAAGCAATACCATTTATTCTTAGAACCTGACCTGCATAAATTAAATTAGGATTACTAATGTTGTTTAAACTTTGAATAGAAGCAACTGTTGTGCCAAATTTTGCTGCAATTCCACTCAAAGTATCTCCTGATTGGACTGTATAACTTGTCATAACTGTTCCTGAAGATGAATTCCCAGATGAGACACCTTTATGAGTGATTCTTAGAACCTGACCAGCATATATTAAATTGGGATTACTAATATTGTTTAAACTTTGAATAGAAGCAACTGTTGTGCCAAATTTTGCTGCAATTCCACTTAAAGTATCCCCTGATTGGACTGTATAACTTGTCGTAACCGTTCCTGAAGATGAATTTCCAGATGAAGAAACACCCTGACGAATGATTAGAACTTGACCTACTTGAATCAAGTTAGGATTACTAATATTATTCAAAGATTGTAAGGTTGATACTGTTGTTCCAAACCTAACTGCAATTCCACTTAAAGTATCCCCTGATTGGACTGTGTAAGTTACTTTAGAGCCATTATTACCTGTATTAGGTTTATTTGGGACATTAGGTGTACTAGGTGTTGAAGATACCGATGAAATTAGTCTCAAGACCTGACCAACATAGATGGCATCAGGATTAGAAATCCCATTTAATCGTTGTAATTCCGCAACTGTTGTTCTGTGACGTTGTGCGATAGCACTTAAGGTATCGCCTGATTTTACCGTATAATAACCATTTCCTGATCTAACTGGCGGTAATGTTTTACCACTCACTTTAATAACTTGCCCCACTTGAATATGGTTAGGATTTTTAATACCATTCAATCGCTGAAGTTCAGCAACTGTTGTTTTGAATTTAGCTGCAATTCCACTTAAAGTATCGCCTGATTTTATTGTGTAGTTCATAAATGTATTTCCTTTTATCTTTCTATAATTAAACTATGAATAAGAGCATTTGAGTTGTTCATTTCATTTAAAAGCTGTAGGACTTCTAATTGTAAGCACTTGATTACCTCCTTCACTTACTAGGCACAGTTTTACGACGTTTAGTCTAAAAATTTTTTTAAAACTTGCCCTTACACTTTACTAAGTAAAATTGGAGACCATTTTTCCGCTTTTTCGTAAAAAAAATAAAAAAAAGTAAGAACACAACAAATGAATTCCTACTTAATAGACTATTAACTATATACTCACTATTCATTTAAGTGCAGAAAACGTTTGATAGTTCTAATTTAAACCAAATTGAAGGTACTTTCTATTCACACAAAACTCCTAATCAATAGAATAAAAACGTACCCAATGAGTTAATGTAAATAAAATCAGATAGTTTCTACTATCACTTCTACTCAAGCCAAAAAAATTACTTACTATAATACTTCCCCACAACACAAGAAAAACCTTGCAATCAAGGCTTTTACGATCAGAACTACTCACTCCACATGATTCGTCTTTGATAACATAAAATTTAACGATTTACTTATCAAAGGTGTCTCAACGAAAACATATCATTACTAAAAACTTTACTTTCTATCTAAAGATAGTTTAAAAGCCTTGGAAACAGCTTATTCCAAGGCTTTCTTTGTATTCTATTGTATCAATTTCCTTATTCCGATTTCTGTTGCTATCACTTTAATCATACAATCTAACCTTTATCCTCTCAGGGGGGTGCAAAAATAGTCCCGTAGTTTCTCATCCCATTATAACACAGAAAACAAAAAAAGGCGTGCCAAACTGACACGCCCTTATCATTTATAAAGCAATCTGTACGCCATTTTTAAAAGTTAGACTAATTGTCTTGCCCTCTTTGATATCCAATCGCTCGACACTAGTCTGCCAGAGTTCTTGGTTGAAGGCTGTGATGAGGTCATCCTGCTCTTTGAGTTGCTGGATAAAACGATCAAGCCTTATGCTTTTACTTTTCTGCTCTCCCAAGATTGAATTGGTCTCATGTAGCTCTTTCTGTTTTTCTTGGTAGGCTATTAACAGAGTATCGTATTGCTTTTGGTAAAGCTCTTGATTCTGAGCCTTCCTTGCATTCCTATCAACTAAATCCATTATGTCTTGTCGGATAGTTTCAAGTTGTTGCTCCAAATCATCAATCCTGTCTTCAAGTGGCGTAGTGTCTTTTGCCATGTCAATTAAACGTTCCGTAATGGCAATAATCTCATCTCGATTACTGAGGAGCTGATTGATGGCTGAAAGAAACCATGCTTTAATCTCTTCTTCCGTCACATGAGGTGTCTGACATTTGTGCTCACCCTTGTATATCATTGTTGAAAAAGCCCACAAAGCACCTACGATTAGTACGAGTACAGTGAGCACAATCATTCGTACTCTTAATTTTTTGAGTTTCTCATTAAAAATCGTGTTGGTAGAAAAATCGTCTACTTCTACCAACACGATTTTACAAAGAGCCATTACTTACATCTCTTTTTCTCCTGTAAAACTATTGTATCTTGATACTTTAAGGAGTTTCAATCATTCGATCTGTTAACCGTTATTTTTTGGATCTAAACGTAATAACATAGCATTAATGGCGACGATGACTGTTGACACAGACATTAGGATTGCTCCTAATGCAGGGCTTAATGTGATACCAATAGGAGCCAAAATTCCTGCAGCTAGAGGGATAGCTATAAAGTTATAACCAGCTCCCCAAAATAGGTTTTGTTTCATTTTACGAGTTGTTTTGTGTGCTAAATCAATGAATGATCCAATATCTCCTGGATTGGATTGAGTCAATATGACATCAGCTGAATCCAACGCAACTTGAGTTCCAGCACCTATAGCTATACCAATATCTGCTAAGGCAAGAGAAGGAGCATCATTTACACCATCACCTACCATGATAACTTTCTTTCCTTCATCTTTAAGTGTTTTAACTAACTCATATTTGTCTTGTGGAGATTGATTTGATCTATATTCAATCCCTAAATCTACTGCCGCGCCTTGAGCCGCTTTTTCATTATCACCTGTTGCCATAATTGGTCGAATATTGTTCTTTTTAAGAGCTTTAATTAACTCTTTACTTGTTGGTTTTAATTCGTCCCCTAAAGCTACAGCACCAATGGCATCATCGTTTTCTACTAAGACACTAAGAGTTGCTCCTTTTGGAGTATCCATATCAAGATTACGTCCATAGGCTTTTTGACTGATTAATTGGTAACGGTGCCCACCTGCTTTACCCTCTACTCCAGAACCGGAAATCACATCAATCGAATCAAAAGATGCTGGACGTATATTTTGCTGCTCGGCGAAACTTACAATTGATTGAGCAATTGGGTGGCTAGATCCTCCTTCAATACCTGCCAATAAGGCAATGATTTCCTCTTTTGTATATTTGTCATTAAGAAGTTTTACATCTAATACTTTAAATTCACCAGTTGTTAAAGTACCCGTTTTATCTAAAATCATCACATCTGCATCTTGAGCTATTTCTAAGGCTTGGCGGTCTTTTACTAGTAAGCCACGGCTAGCTCCTAAGCTTGTGCTACGGGCGGTTACCAATGGAATAGCCAGACCCAATGCGTGAGGACAAGCAATAACTAATGTAGTAATAGTAAATATAACTGCCGTTGGGATATCTCCAATAATCATCCACACTACAAAAGCAATTAGCGCGACAATAACAGCAATATAGAAGAGCCACCCTGCAACCTTTTGCGCAATATTTTCTGCCCTGGAAGGCTGACTTTGAGCTTGGCTGATTAAATTCTGTACTTGAGAGATAAAGGATTGATCACCTGTCTCAAGCACTTTAATATAAAGAACCCCTTCTCCATTTGTTGAGCCCCCGATTACTTCATCGCCAGGGCCTTTTTTTACTGCTTTTGACTCCCCAGTTAGAAGAGCTTCATTTAAACGTGATTCGCCACGCTCGATAATCCCGTCTGCTGGCACATTTTCTCCGGCTTGAACACGAATTAAATCACCTACCTGTAAGTCAGCAACTGGACGTATTTCAATTGAACCATCTTCTAATACAACGTGAGCATCTTTCGGCACTAACTTAGCCAATGCTGCTTGTGCGTCTCCTGCTTCTCCAATAGCTTTCATCTCAATCCAGTGACCTAATAGCATGATTAATAGTAATGAAGCAAATTCAAAGAAAAAGTCCATCACGTGTTCACCCGTTACGTAGGTAATGATCACAGCATAAATACTGTACAAATATGAAACACTTATACCTAAAGAAACGAGTGCCATCATTCCAGGTTTTTTTTGTTTAAATTCGTCAACTGCACCTTGATAGAATGGACGTCCACCATAAATAATTAATATAGTAGATAAAATAGCTACTACAATATCAGAATATGGAAAAGTAAACTGGAATGGTAGTTTAAATCCATGCAAAGGGGAAAAGAACATAATAATGATTCCTAGTGGCAATGACTTTAAGAAAAGTTCCTTAAAGCTTCCGTGATGATGGTGGGCATGCCCACTGTGTCCGCTGTGATCATGTCCACTGTGTTCGCTGTGATCATGTCCACTGTGTTCGCTGTGATCATGTCCACTGTGCCCGCTGTGGTCATGTCCACTGTGCCCGCTATGATCATGTCCACTGTGCCCGCTGTGATTAGGCCCACTATGCCCGCTATGATCATGTCCACTATGTCCGCTATGATCATGTCCACTATGTCCGCTGTGGTCATGCCCACAGTGCCCGCAGTGATCATGCCCGGCATGATGTTGATCCTTATGGTATCCATGTTTATCTGTGTTTCCATGCTCGTGTTTTAACTTATCCATGTTATCATTATTCATTTTTAATTCCTCCTTATGTTAATGATGATGTAAATGACACTCGCATTGTCCTTCTGGACAATTGCAATCCACTTCTTCTACTGCGAAAGATTTTTTTATCTCTAATATTTTTTCTAGTCGATCTATATCATCGAAGCTTAAGACATGATCTTCAATGATGCTTCCTATTACATTTCCGACTTTCTTTTTGCAAATACGGTTAAAAATATCTTCTGCATAATCCCTTACGGCTTCTTTCTCTTCAATATTGGCAGTGTAAATAAACTTTCTACCTTCTTGCTCTGTATTTAGTACGCCTTTTCCAACTAATCGACCTAAGATCGTTTTGATAGTGGATTGTGTCCAGTCCATTTTTTCTTGCAATACAGAAATGACTTTTTTACTAGTTACTCGATCATTTGCCCAAACTACACGCAGGACCTCCCATTCAGCATCTGTGATATAAGTATTAAATTCTATTGTGCTCATTCTCCTCCCCCTAGCTGTCTACAGGTGTAAACAAATACAACCAAAATAAGTTTACCATTGTAAACGAATTATGTCAAGTCTTTTTAATAAATTTAAGCAATGGTTTCCCACTGTCGTTACAGCTTTTATTCTACTTTATAAATCAACCTCAGTTCCTTCCAGGAAGCGAACGGTTATTTCGCCATCAAACCCTATCCTGATATAGTCGAGCACTCGGTACATGTCTGAAGGGTTGAAGTCTATCTTCTCCTGCCTAAGCAGGTCACTCAATGCCATGCTGTAGTGCTTATCAAGCAGGCGATTCTCTGCTAGGATGTTCTCCCAGTTGACATCAAGCAAATCATGGTCTAACTCCTCTCAAGCCTTGTTGACGTTCTAATTCATACAGTAATCGCTCACCTACCATATCCGCAAGACGTGTCAAATCCATCTCCTCACGGATGGCATTACCAGTGATGGTAATCTGTATAGGCGGTAAGCTTCCTGCCATGGTTTTGGCAATCCCACGACCAATAGCTCCAAGCGTCTGCTCATTCAAAGGTAGAACCGCTTCTCGCCCTGCTTCCCCACCAACCATCAGACTATTGCCGTTCATGTCAAAAGCTGTGGGCTTGGTTAAAATACCTCCTTTGGCATACCAGTCAATGGCAATAGAAGGTAAGCCGCCTTTCAACCAGTCAAGTGGATCAGGAGACCCCGACACCCTGAAGTGCGGTAAGGGAATATGTGGCCATCGTATTTGGAAATTAAAGAGATTCTTGATGGCTGAAATAGCACTTGAAACGGCATCTCTTGCACCATTAATAGCGGTCGTAATGGTCGACTTAATCCCATTCCAAATGGAAAAGACCGTCCCACTAATATTGGACAAAACTGACGAAATGGTCGACTGGATACCAGACCAAATGGAGGATACCACGCCACTAATGGCTGTTAAGAGATTGCTCGTGGTTTGTCTAATCCCATTCCAAGCGTTAGAGATGTACTGACCGATAAAACTCAAGGCAAGCGAAATAAGGGACTTAGCTTGTCCATAACTTTCAAGCGTTGAAGTAACCCCTGCGAGTTTGCTTTCGTAAGATGCTAGTACCGTCTGAGTCGTTTCGATCTCACGTTGAAAGGCTCGGTACTGGTCTTTACCAATATTGCCTGCCTTGAACTGGGCTTCAACTTGCGACTGAGCCTGACGAAGCGTTGCCAATTTTTCTTTGGTTGTCTCGATTTGTTTGGCCAAGACTTCCTGCTTTTGGGTCAAAAGAGTGACATTGCCAGTGTCAAACTTGAGAGCCTTGTCAATCTGACGCAGTTCCTTGGTGGCTTCAGAAGCCTGTTTGTTCACACCCTTTAAGGCATTTTGTAAGGGTTGGGTATCACCACCGATTTCAATGGTAATGCCCTTAATGTTTCCTGCCATCGTCACTCCTCCTCTCTAAATGAATATGACTTGACTTCCTCTCCTTTTCGGTGTATACTTGTATATACAAAAAGGAGGGATTACTAAATGGTACTCGTTAAAGCAAGAAAAGTCGGAAACTCCGTGTCTGTTACACTTCCAAAAGAATTTGGAATTGAAACCGGTCAAGAGTTCGTTATTGAAAAAGGTAAAAACAATGTTCTCATCCTTGCACCAAGATTGAAGAATCCTTTTGACGGAGAAACTGACCTTAGAATGACTGATGATTTTGAAGGAGTTAAACTACTAAGCAATGAATACTAGATATATCCCTGAACAGAAAGATATCATCTGGATTGATGTCGATCCATCAGCTGGGCGTGAAATTCAAAAGCGAAGACCTGCTTTAGTCATTTCAAATACCAATTACAATAAACAGACTGGCTTTGTAGCAGTCTGTCCAATCACTCATGGACAAATGAAACTCAAAGAACAAGGCCTCCTAGTTGACGTCATAAATGATAAAGTCGATGGTTCAGTAAACCCGCTCCAACTTCACACTTTCGATTTCCGCTCAAGAAAATCTGAAAAAATCACAGAATTAGATGATTTCTCTTTTGTTCAGGTTAAACAACTAATACAATTCATTTTCTAATCTTAAAAAGCATCAAAGTCAGCTTGGGTAGCCTTACGGCTATCCCTTTTTTCTTTTGTCCTTAAAGTCACATAATCCGTTTGGTAATCAAGAGCCATCCCAATCGAGATATGCTTTAAATCGTCAATGGAAAGTCCAGTCTCCTTACAACAAGAGAGGTAGCTTTCTACAGTGAAGACTTCTTCGCTCGCTCTTTCTGAGTGATCTGCTTTTTTCTCGTGGTCATCCCCTGATGTAACATCTCCATCAAGACTGGTGCCACTTCTTGAACAGGGAAAATCTCCATCTCTCTAAAGAAGTCCACGAAAGGTTTGACCCTTGGGTTGGCAGACTTGGCAAAGACCCAAAAGAGACGGTGGAAAAAGGTCATGTTGACCTACCTGTGTAGACGGCTGCCAGATATAGTTGCCGTTATTGTCCTTGAGTTTACGAATGGCTTTGACAGTTGTATCGTGCAAAATCCATGCTGCATTCTTACGATAAGGAGCAGGCAATGAGTGATAAAGCTCAATCATATCGTCAAAGGTGATGTCTTTTGTGGCTGTTGTTGGACCAGTGACATCAGCTTGTGTGAAGATACCAGTTGGTTTCTTAGAGCCGTCTCCGATAAGAAAGGCCTTCTCTTCTTCTGTTCCAATACGACGGGCAAACTCTGTCGTCATATAGGACTCAAGATCAAATACTGAATCATTTAACAGCTCCTCTGAAATGCGAATCGCCGTCCCAATCTTATGGGAATCAAGTGTCACATGACCGAAAACGTCATCGCTTTCAGGGTAAATGCCATTTTCATCCATCCACGAAGCTGATCCATGCCCTGAGACAACTGGAATCTTACGCTCGCCACTTGACGTTTTGATAACTGTCGCAAGCTTGCGAAAGAAGTTCTCTTCTTGAAGACCTTGAACCAATTTCTTCTCGTATTCATCTGGAACTAAGTGTCCACCTTCTGTATCCTCACCCACACGCAGCACATCTTTAATATCAAAGAAGTGACGCTTACGCACGTTTGTCCAGAAGGTTTTGGCATAGACATCAGAGGAAATACCCTTTTTCTCATCCTCTTTTTCAGAGTCCTTGATGACAGTGGTTGGTTGACTAGTCAGAGCTTGTGAAGTTGGTTGAGCCAGTTCAAGGTCAATCTTTTCTTGACGCTCCAGGCGAGCAATCTCTTGATTGTAAAGAGTGATTTTTGCTTCCATATCATCATAGCGTTTGGAATCTTCCTCAGATACAAGTCCATCTTCTGTTCGAACAGAATCAAGGAAGGTTTTTGCTTGTTGCCAAGCTAGGTTACGTTTTTCTTTCAATTCAAGTAATTTAGACATCAGTTCATATTCCTTTCGTTATCTGAGCAAATTCAATCGTTTTTCCAACTGATTGATAGGGATTGTTTTCTTTGGTTGTTGGACTTCAAGCTTCGCCTGCATTTTGACAAGTAAATCTTGTTGGGCAGCAGTTCGACTGAAAGAATAACTCTCAATATCCGTTCCATGTTCCCCTTGTTTGTCAAAGAGAATCTTGTCCGCAAAGCCCAGTTCAACAGCCTTTTTGGCATTGAACCAAGACTCTGAGTCCATGAGGTGTGATAGCTTGGTTCTTGAAAGTCCTGTTCTTAATTCATAGGCATTGATGATGGACTCCTTGATTTCACCAAGCATCTCAATAACTTTTGCCATATCCTTGGCTTCACCTTGTGCAATCGTCCAAGGATTGTGGATCATCATCATGGCAACAGGACTCATAGAAACCGTTGTACCTGCCATGGCAATGACACTAGCAGCACTTGCAGCTAATCCATCAATTACGACATGAACATCACCCGTGTAATCCATAAGCATGTTATAGATTTGAGCAGCCGCAAAAATATCACCCCCTGGACTATTAATCCAGAGGGTGATGTCTCCGTTTCCTGCATGTAAATCATTTTTAAATACTTGTGGTGTGACTTCATCGCCAAACCACGTCTCATCCGCAATCTGTCCTTCTATACGAAGTGTTCGACCACTATCATCTTCTGTAAAATTCCAAAACTTATGCATCCATATCCTCCTCAGATTGAGTTTCTTGTTCTAACGGTGCTTGTTTCATAAAGCCACCCGCATCCTTTAGTTTCGTCATGTTTCCGTTTATCAAGTAGAGATTGCCTCCTTCCTCATCTGAAAGGAGGTTCAAGTCCTCAAGTTCACGAATATCATTCGTCGATAGCCAGCCATTTTGTCTCCCAATCGCATAGCCATTCATTCGACTCTGATAGTCACCACGAAGAAGACCATCCACATTAAACTTTACAAAGTAGGTTTTCTTTTCTTCGGGTAAAAAAAGAGACCTCTTGAAAGCCTGTTCGAGACGAACTACCCAAGGGTCTAATGTATATTTAACAAATTCTAGAGATTGTTGTTCGATGTTAGAAAAAGAGGACTTCTCCAAATCCCCAACCATGTGTGGTGGGATACGATAGAGCCTTGCGATTTCATTGAGCTGAAACTTTCTCGTCTCTAAGAACTGGGCTTCTTCTGGTGGGATACCAACTTGAGTGTACTTCATACCTTCTTCAAGAACAGCCACCTTATGGGCATTGGTTGCTCCATTATAGACCGCATTCCAAGAGTCACGGACACGTTTTGGGTCTTTGAGAATCCCCGGGTGTTCCAAGACACCACCAGGATTAGCACCATTTTTAAAGAATGATGCCCCATAATTTTCCGTAGCCAAGGTCATACCGATAGCATTTTTTGCAAGGGCAATTGGAGAATAGCCAATCAATCCATCAAAACCAAGCCCCGGTATATGGAGCACGTCTTCTTGTTTTAAGATGACTGCCCCTTTATCCTTAAAGTTTGGATTTTCCTCGGTTTTTCTTTGGTACTTATAATAGAGTCTTCCACTATCATCTCGGTGAACAGACATCTTATCTGGCAAGAGTGGGTAAAGGCTAATGACATTGCCACTCCTCTCTCTGATAATCTGAACATAGGCATTTCCCCAGATTAAAAGATGAGTCATCAAGGTCTCACGAAAGACAAAAGACGACATCTCAGGGTTGGGTTCATCATGGAGTAAGAAGTAAAGTGGATGATCCATCTTTCTCTCCTTACCGTTGATTGTTCTTCCATAAACATGGAGAGGAATACTTGCGATAGCTTCTGCCAAGATACGCACACAAGCATAAACTGCTGTCGTCTGCATAGCCTTAAACTCATCCACATTCTCCCCACTGGTCGTTCGACCAAACATATAGGAAAAATCCTGCCCCTCATAGCTATTCTGCGGCTTATCTCTAACACGCTTACGTCCCAGTAAATCTAGTAGTCCCATACTTCCTCCTTTTGAGTACGAAAAAAGCACCTCAATTGAAGTACTTTTAGTCTATTCTTAAAGTATCACCAATCGACCTTCTTCAAGTTGATACCACATTTTGTCACTTTCTTGAAGTTATATCCTCAATAAGAAAAGTTTTAATGATTCCGAATGTATTCTAAAATTGCATCATAATCTAATTCTGATGAAGCTACTCCAAGTCCTAGCTTCACTACTTCATCATCACTCTGATTTAACACGATGCCATTTAATTCTAGGAAAATAATCATGACAAAAACTCCAATTCGCTTGTTCCCATCAAGGAAGGCATGATTATTAACTAGCGAATAACAAAGTCTAGCAGTCTTTTCTTCAATACTTGGATATTTCTCAACATCAAAATAAGTACTAAAAGCTGAAGATAATGAAGATTCTATTAAACCAACATCCCTAACACCATCTAATACTTAACTAATTTCAGAAACTGAAGTATAATAGAAACATGGAATTTACTAACGAAATGATTACAGAGCTCAAAACAGCTCTAAAAGATAAAAACTTAGCACCTTATCACAAACGTATTCAAGCAGTTTATCTCAGGGCAATTCAAACTCCCTACAAATTCATTATGGATATGCTTGATATCTCACATGATACGGTTTGGAGATTGACGAAGAAATATCAAGAACATGGTTTAACAGGCCTTGTTTCAGATGCTAGAGGAGGTCGTCGCCACTCTTATATGACAGTTGAAGAAGAAGAAGCTTTTTTGAGTGAGCAGTTAGCTTCTGCTGTAAATGGAGAGTTTGTAACTGTTGAATCCCTCTATAGAGCTTATCAAGATAAACTTGGTCGTACGACGACTAAAGATGGTTTTTACCAACTATTGAAACGTCATGGATGGGTCAAAGAATCAAGAGATTCTTTGAGGTGGGAGATAGAGCTTACGCAGTAAGCAACAAAAGTAACTCCCCGTCCAGAACATCCAAAGAAAGCAGACGCCGAAACGATTTTAGCGTCAAAAAATAAACTCTTTGTACAAGGAAAAATCAAGTAAGCGATTTCTTGAACAAAATGCCTATAAGCAAACCCGTCTTATGTATCAAGATGAGGCAGGGTTTGGTCGGATTAGTAAACTGGGGACATGTTGGAGTCCTAAAAACTATCGTCCGAATTTCTCAAGCCATCACATCCGAGAATTTCGTTACTGCTATGGTGCGGCAGATGCACATACAGGGGAATCTTTCTTCATAATAGCTGGTGGTTGTAATACCGCTTGGATGAATGAATTTTTACGTCAACTATCAAAAGCTTATCCCAATGACTACATCATTTTAGTCATGGACAATGCCATTTGGCATAAATCTCAGGCACTTGAAATACCTGATAATATTGAATTTGCGTTTATACCACCATATACCCCAGAGATGAATCCAATTGAACAAGTTTGGGCAGAAATCCGCAAGCGCGGATTTAAGAACAGAGCCTTTCAAACATTGGAATCAGTCATTGATAAGCTCCAAGAAATCATTCAAGGGTTAGATAGTGAAACTCTAAAAAGTATTGTCCATAGAAAATGGATTTGTTCAGATTTTGAAATCAAATGAGTATAAACCCCCAGTAGCTTGAATTAACCTAGTGTGTAATTCAATAACCTGTTCAACAGTTAATACTTTCATTTTGCCAATTCCTTAAATGCATCAAGATGGCGTGATAAAACCGAAGTCGCAACTTCATCCAACGTTGATTGTTCAACAACCGTAGGGGTTGCCTGGTCCTCTTTAATTAGACTCTGATAGTCCACTAATACATACTTTGGTGTGTTATTTTTCAATATTACTGCAGTACCATTCGTATCGACCATACGAGCTACCTTAGAAAAGTTTTGATTTGCTTCAGAAATAGAGACTAAGTTTTCAATATTGATTTGCATTGTAATATCCTCCTTTTCTCTATTCTACCACTTTTTAGGATATATTCAACCTATTTAGGTTATTTTCATCCTAAAAACTCAATATTCCACGTTCATCATACACACTTCCTTCATCGGTTTGATGACGTATACAACGGTCAAGTCCCATGATAAGTGCCACAATACCGTCAATCTTCTCGACAGACTTTTCCTTATCTGGCTTGATGTTGCCAGCAGGGTCTTGTCGCATGACCACATTTTGTCCCATCCATTTGAGGACTGGGTGCCCACCATGTTGGATTTTCCCTTCCATCATCAGTTTGTAGAGTTCCTTGGACGGTGGACTCATATCTTTATAGCCCTGTCCAAAAGGCACCATGGTCAAACCCATTCCCTCAAGGTTCTGCACCATCTGTGTCGCATTCCAACGGTCATAGGCGATTTCCTTGATGTGATAGGTTTCAGAGAGTTGTTCAATAAAGGCCTCGATGAAACCATAGTGAACAACATTTCCTTCGGTTGTCTTGATATAGCCCTGCCTTTCCCAAACGTCATAAAGAACGTGGTCACGACGGCATCTGAGTTCCAAGGTATCTTCAGGTAACCAAAAGAAGGGCAAAATAATGTAGTTCTCCTCGCTATGTCGTGGTGGAAAGACCAAGACAAAGGCTGTAATATCTGAAGTGCTTGATAAGTCAAGCCCTGCGTAACAGTCACGACCTTTTAGAGATTCATAGTCGATAGGGGCATTGCCTTTCGCATAGACATGTTCAGGAATCCAAGCCACGCTGGAACTCGTCCACATGTTGAGACGGAGTTGCTTAAAGACATTCTCCTCTGCTGGGTTATCAAGAGCCTGTTGATAGGCTTCACGAACACGGTCAATCCCAATGGTGTGACCAAGCGAGGGATTGGCTTTCAGCCAGTTGGCTTCGTCATTCCAATCATCTTCATCAAAAAGACCGTAGACTACTGGATAAAAGGACGTGTCCTTCTTTCGACCTTTAAGGATATCGAGAGCCTTGGTATGGAGCTCATAACAGATGGAGTTTTTATCCGTTCCAGCTGTCGTGATGATGAAAAAGAGGGGTTGTTCCCTAGCGTCACCAGAACCTTTGGTCAAGACATCATAGAGATGGCGATTGGGTTGGGCATGGATTTCGTCAAAGACTAGTCCTGACACGTTGAGTCCGTGTTTGGTTCCTGTCTCAGCAGATAGGACTTGGTAAAATCATTTAGTTTTAAAATAGTATTCTAAAGCAGACTGAACAGAACATCCTGTTCTTAATAACTCAGTCACCTTTCTTTTTAGAGTAGCCCAAAACTGTTCAATGGGATTGAGTTCAGGAGAATAGGGTGGCAAAGGAAGAAAGTAATGCCTGCTTGCTATAGAACACTCATCAAGGTGCTTTTTAGGATGAAAAGTAGCATTATCCATAATAATCAGATGCGGCTCTGATAAGCACGGTAATAGTTCCTTTTCATACCATGTCATAAAGAGATCTGCTGTCATTGTGCCCTGATATAACAATGGTGCTACAATTTGGGAACCAATTTGCCCTGCGA
The DNA here is from genome assembly GCF_053206505.1 of Streptococcus fryi. NCBI lineage: Bacteria > Bacillati > Bacillota > Bacilli > Lactobacillales > Streptococcaceae > Streptococcus > Streptococcus fryi. The sequence goes on from NZ_JBRUGW010000015.1 coordinate 43,114, forward strand.
CAACTGAAAGCCTTTCAAAGCGACGTCCACTGACTTTATCATAGACTTTTTGACCGCGTACAGCTCGGGCTTTTTGACGATAAAGATAGGTATCAATGCCAGTTTCATCACTATAGACAATTGGGGTATTAGGAAAACATCCTAGAACATCTAAGTAGCGTCTAACCTTGTCACTATCTTGTTCTTTATAGGTTGTCGTCTTTTTTTAAAGTGATGTTCAGTTTTTTTAAGGCTGCCCAAACTGAAGGAATACTGCAGTCAAAATGCTCTGCTATTTCCCTTAAGAAAGCATCTGGATGTTGGCTAACAAAGGCTTCTAACTCATCCAATGGCAATTTGCGAGGGCTTGGTTTCCTTTTTTGACGCTCCAAATGCCCAAGTTCTTTGAGTTGTTTCTCCCAAAGATACAGTGTATTAGTGCTAATGCCAAATAACTGACACGTTTCTTTTTTGGAATGACCAGTCTCTACATAAGCAATAACGCGTTTTCTAAAATCTATTCCGTAACTTTTCATAAGTATAGTATAATAAATACTATACAGAAACTAAAGGATTATAAAATCCAGCATTGGAATAGTTGACGATCCTCTTTGTCGCCCCCACAATCTTGGAGCGTTTCTCAAGCGGTCGACTCATGAGAACCATTTGTTTGGCGACATCAAAGACGATAGACGCTTGGTTTCGGTCACAAGCCGCCCCATAAACTTCGGCACTGGCTTCATTGTTGGCGTACAAAAGATAAAGGGCAATAGCTGCAGCGAGTTCAGACTTGCCGTTTTTCTTTGGAATTTCAATGTAGGCTGTCAGAAACTGACGGTTGCCATCTTCCTTAACAATCCCAAAGAGGTCACGGACAATATGTTCCTGCCACGGCAACAAATCAAACTTCTTCCCTGCCCACTTACCTTTGGTGTGGGCAAGGTTGTTAATAAAGGTGACTGCCCTATCTGCCTTTGCCTTGTCGTAACGAGAAGTCGGATGCATAAAGGGTTGACCCAGACCCAAGGAAAGGATCCAATACCAAAGTCCCTCTCATGGATGAATTTTGAATAGGGTAAGCCATGAGCTGAATCGGCTTCATGGTTGGATGGTCTTTACTGGACTTAGGACGGTCGTATTCCCAAATGGTTGTCTGTTTACGGTCACTGAACCACTGGTGTTTGCCTTTTTGACGCCACCCGTATAAAACTGGCTCATGTCGCCATTGATAAGGACTGCGTCCAAGAACTAATGAATTCTTCTTCCAAATGCAGCACCCACTCAAATAAAATCCTGCATCCTTGAAAGCTTTTCTAAAGTTAAGACCTTCCGTATCCGCATGGAAAACATAGATGGAGGCATCAGCTTCCATGTGGTTCTCAACTTGAGTAAACATAGCTAAAAGAAACTGATAAAATTCAGAATCACCCATATTGTCATTTTGAATTTTACCTGTCGTCTTTTCAACATCGCAATTATACGGCGGGTCTGTCACAACAAGATTGACTTTCTTATCACCTAAAAGTTGGTCGTAGGTTTCTGCCTTAGTGGAGTCACCACAAATCACTCGGTGTTTACCAAGTTGCCAGACGTCCCCACGTCTTGCTACTGTCGGTTTCTTCAACTCCTCGTCCACATCAAAATCATCTTCAGATAACTCCTTGTCATGAATGTTGGAGAGAATGTCATCAATTTCTGGTGGTTCAAAACCAGTCAGGTCGAGATTGAAATCAGCCTCCTGTAAATCCAAAAGCAAGTCCGCCAAAAGCTGGTCATCCCATTGACCGGTGATTTTGTTAAGGGCAATGTTCAGTGCCTTTTCATCTTCCTTGGATAAATCGACAATGACACATTTGGCAGTTTCATAGTCTAAGTCCTTCAATACAGTTAATCGTTGATGACCACCAATTACCGTCAAGTCTTTATTGACGATGATGGGGTCAACGTAACCAAACTTGAGTAGGCTTTGCTTAATCTTTTCATACTCCCTGTCACCCTTTTTTAGTTTTTTTCTAGGATTGTATGAGGCTGGGTGTAGTTCAGACAATCGAATTTCTCTAATTTCCATTGTTGGTTGACTTGTCATTGGTTTCTCCTTTATAAAAGCGTGATTGAATGTAACATGTATGGCTACAAAATTTTCTACTTGGATTGGCATAAGATAAAAATGACCTGCCACAGTTTTGGCAAGTCAATTCATCATATGAGATTTTGGTTTTGTCGTGCTGGTCTCGATGGGTATCCCAGTGAACTTTGCGACACTTAGCAGAACAAAACTTTTTGGGTCTGCCTGTCGAATGATGAAGAAGTACCTGATGGCAGGTCTTGCAATAAATACCCCACCCCTCATCCAAGTTCTCTTTGACAAGGCTACCCAATCCCTTTAACTCAGGATGACGTCCACAATACTTTTTGACAGTATCACGAGAAAGGTTTATGGTCTTAGCAATAGTACCATACCCCACCCCTTCATGACGAAGTCGCCAAATCTGTCGTTGCTGGCTTTCGTTCATTCATTTACCTCCTTGCTAAAAAATGACCTAAAAGAGCTATTTTTGAGCCCTTTTATATCTATTTTCTGCTATTTTTTCTTACTAAAAAACGAAACAGCCCCTCCCTATAAAACTAATAACCACAAGGCTTTATCTACCGAAAATCTCATTTTTAGTGTACCCCCTCCCCAATTTTGCGAAATTGTACGTTTGAGGGGGCGTCGGTCTTTGTGGGGCAAGGGTTTAGAGATTTGTACCCCCTACCCCTGAAGATGAGTTTTATTTGCGTTTAATAATAATTTTCGTTATAATGTATATACGATATATACAGGAGGTTAAATCATGACTACTATTACTAAAAATTCTCAATTTAGCTTTAGAACAAATGAAGATTTACTATCCAAAGCTAAAGAAATTGTTAGCTACGAAAACATTGATATGTCAACACTCTTCAATAACCTGTTAATCCAAGTAGTGAATCAAGGTCAAGTTCCCTCTCTGCTTTTAAACGAGG